>JACQGS010000037.1 GCA_016199405.1 Chloroflexota bacterium
GAGTTTGGGCTTTTTGATTTACATCGCGCTCGTCATCATGACGGTGTACGCGCGGTTGAGATCATAGCCACAGAGCACACAAAGAATTTTTTCTTTGATTTCTTGGTGTTCTTCGTGTCCTTCGTGGTTAAAGATTTTATTTGGAGTCTGCCATGCTTGCCGAAATAGACATCCTCAACTTTGCGATCATCGAGCATCTGCATTTGAAATTCAACGCCGGCTTTAACGTCCTCACCGGCGAAACCGGCGCGGGCAAGTCCATCATCATCGACGCGGTCGGCACGTTGCTCGGCGGGCGCGCGCAGAGCGAATTTATGCGCGCCGGTGCGGACAAAACGCGCGTCGAGGGTATTTTCGCTTTGCCGCCGGGCACGCGCCAAGAAATTTTCGCGGTGCTCGATGAACTCGGAATGGAGCACGAGGACGATGCGCTGATCGTTACGCGCGAATTTAATCGCGAGGGGCGCAACGTCTGCCGCATCAACGGGCGCGCGGTCACGTTGAACGTTTTGCAACGCATCGGCGAGCAGATCATTGACATTCACGGGCAGAGCGAGCACATTTCGCTTTTGCGCGTCAAGACGCATATTGATTTTCTCGATCGCTACGGCAATTTATGGGACGCCCGCGCGCGCGTCGCGGAGCAAGTGAAAGCGTTGCGCAAGGCGCGGAGCGAGATTCAATCACTCGGGATGGACGAGCGCGAAAAAGCGCGGCGCGTCGATCGCTTGTCGTACGTCGTGGACGAAGTGAGCGCGGCGAGTTTGAAAGCCGGCGAAGAAGAAACGCTAAAGCAAGAACGCGAACTGCTCGGCAATGCCGAACTGCGCGCCAATCTCGCCGATCACGCGCATCGCTTGCTGTACGGCGCGGGCGAAGACGAAAAGGGCGCACTCGATTTGCTGAACGGCGCGGCGCAGGCGTTAACCGGTTTGGAAAAGTACGACGCATCGGTAAAAAATCAACGCGAGCAGATTGATGGCACGATCGCCCAAGCGGATGATTTGGCGCGCGAGTTGGCACGCTATCGCGATTCGATCGATCATAACCCGAAGCGACTGGCGCAAGTGGACGAGCGGATGGATTTGATTTTCCGGTTGAAACGTAAATACGGCGATAGCATTGAAGAAGTTTTGAAATACGCCGAGAACGCGGCGGCAGAACTTGCGACGATCACGCGCAGTGAAGAGCGGATGGCGGAGTTGAAGAAAAAAGAGAGCGAGTTATTGAAAGAGATTGGCGCGCTTGCCGGCGAATTGTCCAAGGCGCGCAAAGGCGCGGGCGAAAAGTTATCGCGCGAGATTGAGAATCAGTTGAAAGATTTGGGAATGGACAAGGCGAAATTCGGCGTCGCGCTCGAACGCGCGAATGATCCCGAAGGCGTCGACGCGAACGGCAAACGCGTCGCGGTCGACACGACCGGCATTGATCGCGTCGAGTTTCTCGTGTCGCCGAATCCGGGCGAGCCGCTGAAACCGCTCGCGAAAATCGCGTCCGGCGGCGAAACGTCGCGGCTGATGCTCGCGATGAAATCGGTATTGTCTGCGGTGGATCACACGCCGACGCTCATCTTCGACGAAATTGATCAGGGCATCGGCGGGCGCACCGGCGGCATCGTCGGAATGAAATTGTGGGCGCTCACGCCGACCGCGCAAAGAACCGACAATTTGCTCCAACATCAAGTTTTGTGCATCACGCATCTGCCGCAAATCGCGGCGTACGGCGACACGCATTTCCGAATTTACAAAGAGATCGCCGGCGAGCGGACATTGACGCAAGTGGATGAGCTGAGCGACGCGCAGCGCGTGGACGAAATCGCGAATATGCTCGGCACCGCGACCGCGACGACGCGGCAGAACGCGGACGAGTTGCTTTCCGAAACCAAAAGTCAAAAGGATAAAGTTAAAAGGCAAAAGTAGTGCGTATTGCGTGGTGCGTGGTGCGTAATGGAGGTGTGCGATGGCAACGACACGAGAGCATTTGGCGAAAATGCAAAAAGAAAATCGCCGATTGAAAACAGAAAACGCCAAGTTGCGGCGCGAGTTGCGCGGACAAAAACCGGCGCGGAAGAACGGCGGACGCGCGGCACCCTCGCGCCCAATTTCCGAACGCGGACGCGTGCGGGAGATTTTGCGCAAGGCGGGAATATTGGCTGAATTGACACCTTCGGAAAAACTGCGTGCCGCAAGATGGCGAGCGTTGCCAGAAGAGAAAAAACAAGAAGTAATGAGAACGCTTGAATCAACTCACTTTGACCCGCCACTCTCCGAGACCATCATTCAAGATCGAGGTTAGGGAGGATTGAATGGGCGATTATTACTTGGATGCGAGCGCGCTGGTCAAACGGTATGTCGTAGAGCCGGGAACAGTCTGGGTTCGCGAGTTGTGTACCGCACGTCAACAAGAAGCAGACGAAAATTTGCACCGAATAATAGTGGGTGAAATCTCGCGCGTTGAAGTCGCTTCGGCGTTCGCGCGCAAATCCAAAAAGACAAATGAAATCAGCGAACAGAAGGCGGAGCAGAGTTATGACCTGTTTCTCTCACATTTTGAGGAAGAGTATGAGAGCGTGGGATTGACATCGGACTTGATCGGCGCCGCCGCCGATCTTGCGCGCAAACATGCCCTCCGCGCCTACGACGCGGTTCAACTCGCGCTTGCCATCCATGCGAACAACCTCTTGAAACAAGAGGAGCTCTCGATCACCTTCGTCACCGCCGATAAAACGCTCTTGCAAGCCGCGCGGATTGAAGGGCTGGCGGTTGAGAATCCAAATGAACATGCTCAGCCAACCACCGGCTGAAATCCAACAGCTGATGCGCGCGAAACCCGCTCTTTCGCCGTGCGATGAATCACACGGCTGATGCAAATGTAAGCCCGATCAAATCGGGCTGGGCAACACGGTTCACCGTGTTTCAACCTGTTGAGGCGGGCGATTTGATCGCCCGCCCGCGGATGCAATTGCAAATCTAGATGGCTTGGAGAAAAATAATGCCTCAACGCTTTCCACATCTTGGTAAATTGAGCGTTGCCATTCTTGAGAATTGGGCAAAACCAGTTCTTGGCGAGAAAGGCATTGCCGAAATTCGCGCGCCGCTCACCGAAAAAGAATTGGGCGAGTCGTTAGGCAAAGCACTTGAGAAAGCCGAAGCGCGCTTCGTTGAAGAGCACAGCGACAAAGAATTGACGCGAGCCATTCTTGATTTGCCGCTTGCCAATCTTCCATCTCTGCAACAAGCCGCACGCGATTTCTACAACAGACCGAGCGACACGACGCTGGAAAAAATTCTCCGTGAGCGCGTTGCAAAAGATTTTCCGCAAATCCTTACTCAGCGCATCACCGCCGCAGTTTCTGCGTACATCGTAATTTTGCGACAAGAGTTCGCCAACATTGATGCTAACGTGCGCGAAAAAATCGTCGCACAGTCAACGCTGGCAACAGAAACTCATAGCAAGCGCGCGGCAGATGGAATTCAAAAACTAGTTGAGACTCTTACGTCAGCAGGAAGTGTGCTGCGCCCCGGCAGCGCGCCGCCGCTCCCATCGCTAATCATCGGTCGTGAAATTGACTTGCGAAATCTAAAGGCGCGACTTGGCGTTGCAACAACGGCTCGAACTGCGAACCCAATTCAAGTCCTTACCGCCATTCGCGGCTGGCCTGGAGTTGGCAAGACAACTATCGCGGCGGCTCTCGCCCATGACCGCGATATTTCTCAAACGTTCCCCGATGGAGTTCTTTGGACTTCGCTAGGACCGAACCCCAGTCTTCTTTCAGAATTGGCAACGTGGGGACGCGCGTTGGGGACCGATGACCTCGCGCGCGTTGCCACTACAGAAGAAGCGTCCGCGCGCCTGACCGCTCTGCTTCGCAACAAACGAATGCTTTTGATTGTTGACGACGTTTGGGAACCTCAACATGCTGTTCCGTTTCAAGTGGGTGGACGCGACTGCGCGATGCTCATTACCACACGCGCCAGCGGCGTTGCTCAAGCCCTCGCTCCGAAACCAGATGATATTTACAGACTGCCGGTTCTTTCGGATGAGAATGCTCTAGAATTGCTGCGAACACTCGCGGCTATGGTTGTCGCCCAGCACCCGCAAGAATCATTGGAACTCGTCCACGAACTTGAGGGCTTGCCGTTGGCATTGCAAGTGGCGGGTCGTTTGCTCAATGTCGAAGCAAGTTATGGGTTCGGCGTGACCGACTTGATTCTTGAACTGCGCGATGGAACGAAGGTGTTGGAAGCCCGCCCGCCCGCTGACCGCGGGGATATCGCCAACGAGACTTCGCTCACAGTTGCCGCTCTGTTTCAAAAGAGTACTGACCGGTTGGAGCCCCAGATTCGAGATTGCTTTGCCCTTTTGGGAGTTTTCGCTCCTAAGGACTCGTCCAACAATAACTTGAGCAGTTTTGTTATTTAGCCTCGTGGGGCCGAATGGTGTAGTTATACCGAGGTA
>JACQGS010000038.1 GCA_016199405.1 Chloroflexota bacterium
CCAAAGAGCAAGACCGCGACGATCGCCGCCGCGATCCATTGCCCGTTGAATGCCTGCAAATTGCCGGTCATCAAACCGCGCGTCAGCATGATCGCAAATAACAACAGCACCGCAATCGCGCCCACATAAATCAGAATTTGCACGACAGCGAGAAATTCGGCTTCGAGCAAAAAATAAATCGCGGCGACGCCAACAAGCGCGACCACCAGCCCGAGCGCGGAGTGCAACAAATTGCGCGCGCCGACCGTAATCAACGCGCCGACGAGCGTGAGCGCGGCGAAAACAAAAAAAGCAAAATTGGTGAGGAATTCAGAAATGGTCATGGTCTTGTCATTGGAGGAACTGAGGGAAATTGAGTTCTCCCCATTCCCTGATTTCCATTATTTCCCTGCTTTTCAAAATCCCAATGCATTATACACCGGCAACAGCACCGTCGTCAGAAAAATGTTGACGAGCGCGAGCGGCACCAGCACTTTCCACGCCAAGCCCATCAAGTGGTCAATGCGAAAGCGCGGCAAGGTGCCGCGAAACCAAAATGCGACAAAGACGAGCGCGTACGCTTTGATCAAAAGCCAGAGCCAGCCCGGCAAAAACGGTCCCTGCCAGCCGCCCAAGAACAGCGTCGCGCCGAGCGCGCACAGAAAAAATAAATTCAAAAACTCGGCAAAATAAAACATGCCGAACTTCATCCCGCTGTATTCGGTGAAATAGCCGGCGGTCAATTCCGATTCGGCTTCCGGCAAGTCAAACGGCACGCGCCCGGCTTCCGCGAATGCCGCCAGCATGAAAATGAAAAACGCAATCGGTCCCACCGGCAATGCGAAAATAAACCACTGCATGCCGCCCCAGCCGCTTTGCGCTTCGACGATTTTGTTGAGTGACATCGTTCCGCTCAAGAGCAGAATCGTGACGAGCGTCAGCACTTGCGGCACTTCGTAACTGATGATTTGCGCGACCGCGCGCATGCCGCCGATCAGCGCGAACTTGTTCGACGAGCCAAAGCCCGCCATAAAAATGCCGATGATCGTCAACGATCCGACCGCGACCACGTACAGAACACCGACATTCAGATCAAGCGCGGTCATGCCCTTGCCAAACGGAAGCACCGCGAACGCGAGCACGACCGGAATATTCACGGCAATCGGCGCGAGCGTATGCACCAACTTATCGGCGTTCGCCGGGATAATGTCTTCTTTGATGAAAAACTTGATCATGTCGGCGAACGGCTGCAACAAACCAAACGGACCGGCGCGATTCGCGCCGATGCGACTTTGGAACCGTCCGACCAATTTGCGTTCCAAGTAGGTCAGCGTCAGCATCGTTAGCGGGGCAAAAATCAAGATCGCGCTGATCGCGATGACTGCCATCACGAGCGCAACAAGCACGCTTTGCGCGTCGATTGTTAGGGTCGACCCTTTGAGCAGATCGATCATAAAAAGTTTGATGGCGTCGTAGAGATTCGTAAAGAGGTTGTTGAGAAAATCCATTGTTCATCCATCGCGTAGGGGCGAGGCATTTGCCATGTCACGATTCTCCAAAATCAAGATTGGTTCAATCCAACCTGATTCCTGAAAAACCGGACTGAGCAAATGCCTCGCCCCTACCATCGCTACCATCGCGTCACACCCATTCCAGCAAGCCCTTGCGCCACGCGTACGCGAGCGCCATCACGAGGATGCCGATAAAGATCGCCATCTCGACCGCGGCGAACAAACCGAGTGCGTTATACGCCACCGCCCACGGGTACAGAAAAACAACTTCGACATCAAAGACGACAAAGATGAGCGCGTAGATATAGTACTGAACGCGAAATTGCACCCAGACTTGTTGAGCCGCTTCGGGGAAATCTTCGAATTCGAGACCACATTCGTATGTGGTCATTTTGGCTTTGCTCGGCTTTTTGGGGCTCAGAATCAACGCCCCAATAATCGGAACCAGAGGAAAGGTCAACGCTGCAATGGCAAAGAGACCGAGGAGTCCAAACCGATCAAGCACTGAGGGCTACTCCTGTGTAGGATGGGATGGCTTGAAAACGCTGGCGATTATAGCATACTCGACGCGGAATGCAAATTGAATTTCGCTATGCTATAATGCGCAGCGTGAAAGAATTTCATGTTGCGCCGGAAATGAACTCACCTGTGCATCTCTTGCAAACGCATGCGTGGGGCGAGTTGAAGCAGCGTTTTGGCTGGAGTGTCTTGTGCGTGAGTTCGGACGGGCAAGGAGCCGCGATTGCCGGCACCTCGCATCTGCATATTCGCCGCCTGCCCTTTGGTTTTCGGTTTGCGTACACGCCGCGCGGTCCGGCGGTCACAGCCGTTGATCGCGATCTTATTCGCGCGCATTTGAATTTACTGCATGATGCGGCGCGCAATGCGGGCGCATTCGTGCTGCGCATCGAGCCGAATTGGCTCTACGATCCGGCATTGGACCAGTTTTTGCGCGGCATCGGCTGGATGCCCGCGCCGCCGATTCAACCGCGCACGACGATTCACGTTGACCTGACGCGCGAACTCGGCGCGATTTTTGCGGCGATGAAACCGAAATGGCGCTATAACATCCGCCTCGCTGAGCGGAAAGGCGTCACGGTGCGCGCCGGCGGGATTGCCGATGCGCGCGTATTTTACGATTTGCTCAAGACCACCGGCGGGCGCGATCGCTTTGCGATTCATTCGTTCGACTATTATCGCGCGGCGATAGAACTGCTCGGCGATTACGCGCGGCTGTTCATCGCGGAATATCAGGGCGAAACGCTCGCCGCGATTTTTGTGACGGCAGTTGACGACGAAGCGATTTACCTGTACGGCGCATCGAGCAACGTGCATCGCGATGCGATGCCGAATCACACGTTGCATTGGCATGCGATGCAATGGGCGCATGAGCGGGGTTGCGCGCGTTATGACTTGTGGGGAATTGCGGATACCGCGTGGGCGGAGGTGGATGAAGCCGCGCAGCCGGCGCGGAACGAAGAAAAGGCGAAGGATGCGGAGGCAATGCCGCACGGTCTATATCGTTTCAAGCAAGGATTTGGCGGAAAGGTCGTGCGCTATATCGGCGCGTACGATTTTGTTTATCAGCGGACGCAATACGAATTATTCACGCGCGCGATGAGGTTGCGGAGGGGGGTGTTATAGAGACAAACGCCGCGCTCAGCCCTCTTTCATCTGCATCACGCGCACGGGAATTTCCGCTTTGATCGCGTCGTCAACCAGCACCTCAAAGACGTACTCGCCAAATTGGGGAAACGTGGTGTTGTTGAAAACAAAAATCTGATTGATGTTGGCGGTTTCAAACCCCGACGGTTGTGGAATCTGCAATTGCCCGGCGAGATTCACGATTTCCTTGCCGTCCAAGTCCATCAGCCGCACCCGAAAATCCTTTTGCCCCGCTTCGGAAAAATCAAATTCAAACTGCACGACGAGATGCATCTGCGCGTGCGTGATCGGCGCGGTGCGCGCCATGATGTTCGAAAAGATGCCGAGAATGTTCAGCTTGCCGCCTTCGGACACGCTGGCGTAGTCGGCAAGCACTGCAATTTTTGTTTTCATTTTCAAATCCATCGGCGCACGCGCGCTTGATACGCGCGATATTCGTCGCCGAATTTTTGCTCTAAATATTTTTCCTCGCGCGCGATAATGCCGCGCTGGACAGCGATCAGCACGAACGGCAGAAGCGCCAATGCCCACACGGAATCGAGCGCGAGCGCGATGCCG
>JACQGS010000033.1 GCA_016199405.1 Chloroflexota bacterium
ACGGAAAGGGCAACTCCCACCGGATCTGTTCCAACGCGGCAAAGACACGCACTTGGGCTTTGGTGGACACGGCGCGCATCTCGGTTCATCCGGTACTCACGTCCGTGACATCAAGCGTACAGGCGAAAAAGCCGCTCGGATTGCCGCCATCGTGCTGGACGAGGTCAATTTCTTCGAAGCCAGGGCGTTTATCGTCCCAATCGGCAAAGGTGCGAACTTTGATTTGGGACTTGAGTAAAGTGCCCGGTTTCGTCCCACCCCGGTGGCGTGCCGCCGGACGGTGTTCGGTGCGACGGAAGCGATCCATGGTGGAGGAACTAATATTCTTGAGCCGCTTGAAACACGCACGACTGACGTCCAGGTGACGCCGCAGATCGTCCAACTCGACATCCATTGCCGCGCGCAACCGCTTGGAGCCGATTTGATCAAAGAGTTCGGCCAGCCAGAGGACCGCGCGTTTGTCTTCGGCGAGATAGATGCGCCGGCGGATACGCCGAATCGGGATCTTGGGGTTACGATGCCGGCGTTTCCCGCACAACAGGGCGGTGGCATGTTTGCGATGATAGCCCGTGGTGGCGACGAACTCGTCGAGCATTTGACCGCGTCGTTTCTTCCGCGCTTTGCGATAACGTTCGCGTAATTTGTTCAGGAACTGTTCCGAAGGTTTGCAGATGGACACTTGACCCTCCCCCGTTTTCGGAGAGAGTGCCCAAGTGTCGAAATTCTGTCAATTTTCGGTAACATTTTCCCATGACGCAACGATTCGATTTCGGTAACATTCTTAATGAGGTGATTCGATCCCCGCGCGTTCCGCCGCATCGAACGCCTCCATCACCGCGCGATCAGCGCCAAGCGTGGAGGCGGCTTCCATTTTCTTGAGCCACACGTCCGCCGCTTTCGATTCGACGCGCTCGAGTCGCGCCAAACAGGATTGGGCTTGATCCATTTTTCCCAGCAAGCAATAATAACGCGTCAGATTGCCGAGCGCGTGAAAATTGTCATCGTCCAATGTGAGTGCCCGTTCCGCAAATTCGATCGCGCGGTCGAGTTGACCTTCGGCAAAGTACGCTTGCCCCACATTGTTGAGCGCAGGCACGAAATTAGAATGGCGTTTCAAGAGTTCTTCCGCTTTGAGACGCGCCTGCGAAAATTTGCCCTGATCAATCAGCGCGAGCGATTGTTCGTGCAGCGCGGCAGACTCGAATGCATCGGCGCCGGCAAAGCCCGCGTCCCGAAAGAACTCATCCAGGCGCGATTCCAAACCCTCTACCGTTTTGCGAACCTCTGCCGCGCGCTCATGCTGTGGATGCCGATCCAAAAATCGGTGAAAGGCAATCACCGCGGATGCTGGACGAATGTTCCCCATGCACGCGCCAGCGAACGCGAGAATATATTCGGGATCGTCTGGCGCAAGTTTGAGCAGTTGCTCGCATATCTGCTGGTAGCGCGGCATATCGTCAAGCTCCGCGTAAACGTTCCCCAGTCCGCTCAGAACATCTTCGCGATTCGGAAAGCGCGCGTCAAGCGACTCTAGCAAATCGCGCGCCTCGACCCAACGTTTGTGCGCGATGAGCGAATCAACTTCTTTGAGTTTAGAAAGAATCGAATGTTCCGGGCGACGTCTCTTTTTCGACATGCATTTCTCCCATCATCTTCACGGCGCGAGCAACCTTTCTTTCGTCTCGCGCAAAATATCCTCCGCGCCGATCTGCAACAGCGCGCTCAACCCGCCGGCGTGGACGACTTCGGGCGCATCGAACACATGGCGCGTTTCCAATGCCTCGATGCCGTCGCGTCCAAATTGCCCCGCCAGCGCGCGCAAGGTTTTCGCCGCGTCGAGCGGCAACGCGTTCAGCCACGCGGCTTGTTTGTATTCCAGCGCGCTCACGCGTTCCACCCGCGTTTTGCTGTCCAAGCCAAACGCGATTTCGCCCAGCACATCATACAAATCGGAATCATCACATCAACTTGCCGGATTCGGGATCGAGCCGCGTCCCGCGCCCGATCATTTGATGAAACGCAATCGGCGAATCCACGTACTTGAAAAAGACGATATTGCGAACGTTCGGCACGTCCACGCCCGTCGTCAGCAAATCCACCGTGCATGCGACGAAATGCGAATTCCGCAAGCCGCGCAAATCGGCAAGGTGCTCGCTGCCCTGAATCCCCGTGCACTCGAACGCAAAATATTCTTTGGGCGCGATTTGCGCGGTGCGGCAAAATTCCGCGTAAATGTTTCCCATCTCCGCCGCGACATCGCTCGCGTGCGTTTCACGCGCGCAAAAGATAATTGTCTTTTGATGCGGACCGCCCGTCGCGAGCAAGTGATTGAACAAATCTTTGCACATCGCGCGCACGCGTTCAGGCAGCATCAACCGCGCTTCAAATGAAGTCGCTTTGTACTTTTTGCGTACATCTTTCGGGTCAACATTTTCGCCGGTGATGGCATCGGTCGCGCCGCGTTTTAGGATTTCTGTGCGTGTGACGCCGCGCGGGTCAATATCCACTTCACGCTGAACGACCTCACACGCGGCGAGATAGCCATCGTCAATTCCTTGCGCCAGCGAATACTCGTAAACGGGTTCGCCGAAATATTTCAGATTGTTCGCGGTGACCAGTTTGTCCTCGTCCGTCTCACCTTCGATCTGACGCGGCGTCGCGGTCAAACTGATTTGGATCGCGTCGGCGTTGCGCGTCAATACGAGCGACCATTTATTCCACGCGCTCCGATGGCATTCATCAATGATAATGTGCGAAAAATAATTTTCCGGATAATGCTGCGTCAGAAAGTTGCCCGTGTCGTCCTCATTGGCGATGTCGAGCGTCTGGTAGGTGGCAATGAGAATTCGCGCGTTGGGCTCCGGATGATTGCCGCTCACTTCCGCCGCATTCGACTGGAAAACATTTTGCAAGGCACCCAATGCTTGCGAGCGCAACTCATCGCGATCGACGAGGAACAGCGCGCGGCGCAGTTGTCCGGCGTCGGCAATCTTTTTCAAAATCTGCACGGCAATGTACGTTTTGCCCGCGCCCGTCGCGAGCGAGAGCAACGCGCGCGTGCCGCCGCGCGCGATTTTTTCGAGCGTGGCGCGGATGGCGGCATCTTGATAATAGCGCCGTCCACTTTCGCCGCCGCGATACGGGACGAGTAAAGGTTGCGCGGCTTTTGAGGTGAGCGTAATGCCGCGCACGCGATGATAGCGCGCGAGCAATTCATCTGGCGTAGGGAATTTCGCGAGTGGCACGTGCAAGCGCGTTTCGCCGGTTTCGACCGCGTATTCGCAATACAAATGTCCGTTCGAGGAAAATACAAAGGGGACGCGCAGCCGCTTGCCGTAAATCTTGGCTTGCTCCAATCCGAGCGTCGGAGGATCGTCATCGCGCTTGGCTTCAATCACCGCGACGGCGATGGGCTGTTGGGGCAATCCTTGTGGTTGCCCTGCTGCGCGCGCAAGAGATAGTCGACGCGACCTTTTTTGCGGCGCGGCGCGCCGTCGCGAATTTCAATGCCGCCGGCGGTTTCTTCACGGCGAATTAGGTCTTCGGTCCAGCCGCGTTGATGGATGGCAGGGTCAATCAGTTTTGCGCGCGTGTCGGATTCGGAAAGAGGCATTCTGCTTTGAATGCCGCAATTATACAGACGCTCGCGTTGCATTGCAATATTGATTTACTGGTGATTGTCCACAACTCCAAAAGCAACCGCAGAGAACGCAGAGGCGCAGAGGTAAAAAAGGTTTTCTCTGCCTCTGCGGTGAGTTATGGGTAATTACCAGCGTGAGCAAAACGGCAGCGCGGCTGCCTTCTACCCAGCATGTCAATAAACTTTGCACAAGCCGCGACAACCGGCTGTTCGCCATCAGCCCACCGCCACTTGCCATCTGCTATTCGCTGTGCTACATTCTCCGGCAATTCTGCGCGGAGCATCTGCAATGAACTGGTCTCCAATTTTTCTCTCGATTCAAGTCACGCTCGTCGCGACGCTGGGCATTTTTGCAATCGGGCTGGCGCTCGCGCTTTTTCTTGCGCGGACCAAGACGCGCGCAAAAATATTGATCGAGCTGCTCGTCAATTTGCCGCTCGTGTTGCCGCCGAGCGTCGTCGGTTATTATTTGCTCATCACGCTCGGGCGCAATGGAATTATTTTTCAACTGTTCAATTTGAACTTGCTCTTTACATGGCAAGCCGCCGTCATCGCGTCGATGGTCGTCGCGATGCCGCTGATGGTGCAATCGGCGAAAGCCGCGCTGGAAGGCGTTGACCCCGCGCTCGAAAATGCCGCGCGCACGCTGGGGCTGACGGAGTGGCAAGTGATCGCGCGCGTGACGCTGCCGCTCGCGCGGCGCGGCATTATCGCGGGATTGGTTTTAGGATCGGCGCGCGCGCTCGGCGAGTTTGGGGCGACGCTGATGATTGGCGGGAATATTCCCGGCGTGACGCAAACCGCGCCGCTCGCGATTTACGACGCGGTGCAAGCCGGTCGCTTCGCGGACGCGAGTTTCTTGGTGTTCATTCTAACCGTACTTGCTCTCTTGAGTCTGATCGCGGTAAATCGCATGCAGAGGGGCTGAGGGGCAGAGGAGATCAGTGCAAGTTCTCTCCCTTGCCCCCACGCTCCGACGCTCCTCAGCAGATTTCGAACATGCTCCAAGTCAAAATCGAAAAGCAATTGCCCGATTTCAAACTCAACATCAATTTCGAGACTGGCGCGGAAATTCTCGTTCTCTTCGGCGCGTCCGGCGCGGGCAAGACGATGACGCTGAACTGCATCGCCGGTTTGCTCGCGCCCGACGCCGGCGCGATTCAATTCAACGGCAACGTCCTTTTCGATTCGATTGCGCGCGTGAATTTGCCGGCGCGCTTGCGTCGCGTCGGCTATGTGTTTCAGCACTATGCGCTCTTTCCGCATCTCACCGTGCGCGAGAATGTGGAATTTGGAGTGAAGGACGCGAAAGGACGCGAAAGCGCGAAAAGCCGCGAACGCGCGCACGTGGATGAGCTGCTTGAGTTGGTCGGTATCACGTCCCTTGCCGCGCGTTACCCATCCCAACTTTCCGGCGGGCAACAGCAACGCGTCGCGCTCGCGCGCGCGCTCGCGCCGCGTCCGGATTTGCTTTTGCTCGATGAGCCGTTCAGCGCGCTCGACGCGCCGACGCGCGAAACATTGCGGCAGGAATTGCGCGCGTTGCAAGCGCGTTTCAACCTGCCCACGATTTTCGTCACGCACGATTTGGGCGAGGCGTACTTTCTGGCGGACAAACTCGCGGTGATGGATCGCGGCGAGATCGTGCAGATCGGCGCGCCCGGCGAGATACTGCTGCGCCCGCGCGATTTGCGCGTCGCGCGCGCGGTCGGCGTCAAAAATATTTTGCGCGGGGTCGTCGAAGCGCGCGATGAAAAAACGTGTCACGTAAAGGTAGGCGAATTTGGTCTGGAAACGCCGGCATCCAGCGCGCCGGTCGGTGCCGAGGTGAATGTGTGCATTCGAGCCGAACGCGTGGTGTTGATGCGCCCGGAGCGCGGCGAAGAATCGCGTGCGGAGAACGTGCTGGAAGGGGAATTGCTGCGCGAGACGAGTGATGGCTCGACCGTGACGCTCTATTTTCGCGCCGACGCGCCGCGCTTCGCGCCGACTCAAGATTTTGATTTACAAATTGAACTGCCGGTTTATATTTACGAGCGGCTCGATCTCTCGCGCGCGCGGCGCTGGCGCGTCTCGGTGCGGCGCAATGGAATTCATTTGATTCGGTGAATAGGACAAGGTTAGTTTCAACTAAACTAATCCTGCGGGGTGGAAGCCCAGCCGCGCTGGGCGTTTCAAGGATGGCAAGTGCGGCTTGCCTCTTACCCCTCCCGCAAGACTCTTCTATTGGACTACTTACCGATTGATCTTTGGTTCATCCACGTCATTACGGCTTCGACCACGCCGCCGCCGATCGCGCGCGATTTATCGCTGATTGTAAAGCAATGCGCGCGATCCGCGCGCGGATCCACATCGCCGATTTTCATGCCGGCTTGTACGCTTAATCCATCGTGAACCAGTCCGCGCAACATTCCATCAAACGGCGCGAGCACATCCTCTCCGCCAACCGTTGCGATTTTTTCTCCCCGCGCGACTGAATCTCCGATTCGCTTGATCTCTCTCATCGCTCCAGCATTCGACGCGCGCAAAACGCGATCCAAACTTTTGCCGCCGACTTCGCCCGGCGTACTCGTGTTTGCCTCCGCCGCGCGATCCCACAGCACTCGCCCCAAATCGTGCCCGCGCTGCGTTTCGATCACCGCGTGGCAATCCACCTGCGGCGTGAAACCCGGACCCAGCGCGACGACGAATGGCGCATCTGACAAGCGAGTGCCGGTGTTGTGTTTTGCCATCACCGCATCCACTACAACGTGCGGAGCAAAAAAATCGCGCGCGCGCGTTACCGGATCAACGAGCACCGGAATAATGCCTTGCTCTAACAATTCACGCGCTTCCTCAACCGATTCCGCGCGCCACGCCGTCACGCCTTCGACCGCGCTCTGCCCCTCGTACACCGCGTTCGCAAACGCGACCGTGCGGCGCACGACGAGCGGCTGCGCGAGTTCGGCGATGACGACCGGAAAGCCGGCGCGATGCAGTCGCCACGCGGTGCCGGTGCCGAGATCGCCGGCGCCTTTGAGGAGGATGAGATGGTTGGGGAAGAGGAACATTGTCAGTTGTATAATTGTATGGTAGAATTTCTGCGGTTGAGGATTGCCGCTATGATTCGAACCGAGAGCAAGATCGCACAATTGATTGAGCAAGCCAAACAAACGGATTCGCCTGCGGAGTGGCGTTTAGACGATAACCTCGTCCTCGTCGTTCTCTCCGGGCGAGAATATGCGCGCTGGCGCGGAATGCGGCTGTTGGAAAAGGTTATCGCCAAGCGCCCTCGCAAATCGCCCAAACAATATCTGGTGGAGTCTCGACGCGCCTTGCGGCGTTACGAAAAGAAATACAAGATGTCTTCGGCCGAATTCTATCGTCGCTTCCAAGCCGCCGAGCTCGAAGAGAGCATGGACTTTTTCGATTGGCGCGTCGAGTACAACTCGTATCGCCGAATGAAAAAAAAGATCGCGAATGGCAAACGGCAAACTGCGTGAGTACTACTGGCGCATCAAGAGTCATCTGGCGGAACGCTCGGAATATCTCGATACCGAGCATTCCGCTTTTGATTTTCCAGACAGCGCTGAAGTTGAATTTCACGAACGAGTGAATGCGACGCTGGTCTTTCGTGACGGTTCAATAATGCATGTGCGGACAACCTTAGACGACTCAGCCGACATCCGCGAGTACGATTTCGCCTACGTTTACTCCGACGTCAATGGCAAGCGCATCTTTCAGTACGACGACTCCCCGCATCATCCCAGCATTTCTACACATCCCGACCACCTACATCGCGGCGAGAAACCCGCGCGCGGCAAAGAGCACATTCACGCGTCGGACTTACCTAGGGTTGAGTTCATTGCAGTCCTCGATAAAGTAATCGCGCACCTCCAATCTGTCAAATGACCGATAAGCGTTTTGTGCTATAATCTTTCCTAGAAATTTATTCAGAGGGAAAATAATGCTAAAGACAAATACCTTCGGCGCGCGCGCGAAACTCGGCGAGCATTCCATTTACCGGCTCGACCGACTCGCGCGGAGCGGCGTTGCGAAAAATTTAGACCGATTGCCTTTCTCCATCCGCATTTTGCTGGAAGCGTTATTGCGCAATGAGAACGGCTATCTCGTTACCGCGGACGATGTAACGCGGCTCGCGGCGTGGAATGCTGCCGCGCCGGGCGAGCATGAACTGCCGTTTATGCCAGCGCGCGTCATCTTGCAAGATTTCACCGGCGTCCCGTGCGTCGTTGATCTCGCGGCAATGCGCGACGCGGTCAAGCGACTCGGCGGCGACGCGAAAAAAATCAATCCGCGCGTGCCGGTGGATTTGGTGATCGATCATTCCGTGCTCGTGGATTATGCCGGCACCGCGCAAGCGGTGGGGCAGAATGCGGAACTCGAATTCGCGCGCAATCGTGAACGCTATGAATTTTTGAAATGGGGCGCGCACGCGTTTCAGAATTTGCGCGTCGTGCCGCCGGCGACTGGCATCGTGCATCAAGTCAACCTCGAATACCTCGCGCAAGGCGTGCTTGCGCGCGGCGGCGAACTTTTTCCGGACACGCTCGTCGGCGCGGATTCGCATACGACGATGATCAACGGGCTGGGCGTTTTGGGCTGGGGCGTCGGCGGCATCGAAGCCGAAGCGGTGATGCTCGGTCAGCCGTACTATTTCGTGACGCCGCAAGTCGTCGGATTTAAATTGACCGGCGCGTTGCGCGAGGGCGTGACCGCGACCGATCTCGTTCTCACCGTAACGCAAATGCTCCGGCAAAAAGGCGTCGTCGAAAAATTCATCGAATTTTACGGCGCGGGGCTGTCCGCGTTGCCGGTCGCGGATCGCGCGACGATCGGCAATATGGCGCCGGATTATGGCGCGACGACCGGATTTTTTCCAACTGACGACGAAACGCTGCGCTATCTCCGCGCGACCGGGCGCACAAAATCGGCAGACCTTTTGGAACGGTACGCGAAAGAGCAAATGCTTTTCCGCACGGATCAAATGCCCGATCCAATTTTCAGCGACACGCTCGCGCTGAATCTCGCCGACGTCGAGCCGAGTGTCGCGGGACCGAAACGTCCGGGCGACCGAATCGCGATCAAAGAATTGAAAACAAAATTCCGGCAAACGCTGACCGCGCCGATCAAGCAATTTGGCTATGGGCTTTCCGAGAGCGAGGTCGATCGCAAAGCCGTTGTTGCGCCAAGCGGGGATTCTAAATCGGCAATCGGCAATCTAAAATCTGAAATTACTCACGGCGCGGTCGTACTTGCCGCGATCACTTCGTGCACGAATACGAGCAATCCATCCGTGATGATCGGCGCGGGCTTGCTCGCGAAAAAAGCCGTGGAAGCCGGCTTGAATGTGAAACCGTATGTGAAGACATCGCTCGCGCCCGGCTCCAAAGTCGTGACCGAATATCTCGACAAAGCCGGGCTGACCCCGTATTTGGAAAAATTAGGATTCTATCTCACTGGTTATGGCTGTACCGTTTGCATCGGCAATTCGGGTCCGCTCGCGGCGCCGGTCGCGAACGCGATTCGCGAAGGTAATCTCGTCGTCGCGGCAGTCCTGTCCGGCAATCGCAATTTCGAGGGACGTGTGCATCCGTTGACGCGCGCGAATTTTCTCGCGTCGCCGCCGCTCGTCGTCGCGTACGCGCTCGCCGGCACGACCGAAATTGATTTGACGAGCGAGCCGCTCGGCATCGGCAAAACCGGCGCGCCGGTTTTCTTGCGCGATCTATGGCCCTCGCAAAAAGAAATCGCGGAGACGATGGCGCGCACGATCGTGCCGGCGATGTTCACGAAATCGTACGGCAATGTGTTCAACGGCAATCCGATGTGGAACGCGATTCAACTCAGCGGCGGCGCGGCGTACGATTGGAATCCGGCTTCGACCTATATCGCTCAGCCGCCTTTCTTTGCCGATCTCAAACTCGCGCCCGAACCTCTGCGCGAGATTCGCGGCGCGCGCGTCCTCGGCATTTACGGCGACAGCACCACGACCGATCACATCTCGCCGGCGGGCGGCATCGCACTCGATTCGCCGGCAGGAAGATATTTGATGGGACGCGGCGTCGCGCCCAAAGATTTCAATCAGTACGGCACGCGGCGCGGCAATCACGAGGTGTTGATGCGCGGGACGTTCGCGAATATCCGCATCAAAAATCTCTTGCTCGACGGCGTCGAAGGCAGTTTCACGTTGCATTTGCCGGACGGCGCGCAAATGCCGGTCTATGACGCGGCAATGATATACAAATCCGAAAAGGTGCCGCTGATCGTTTTTGCCGGCAAAGAGTACGGCACCGGCTCGTCGCGCGATTGGGCGGCAAAAGGTCCGGCATTGCTCGGCGTGCGCGCGGTGATCGCGCAATCGTTCGAGCGGACGCATCGCGCGAATCTTGTCGGGATGGGCGTTCTGCCGCTGGCGTTCAAAGCCGGGCAGAGTGTTGAAGCGTTGGGGCTGACCGGTCGCGAGACGTACGATGTGCTTGGAATTTCGGGCGACATCCAGCCGCGGCAAGAATTGAAAGTTGTCGCGACCTCGGATCCTTCGACAAGCTCAGGGCAAGCAGGACACCGGACTGAATTCTCGGTCATCGCGCGTCTCGATACGCCGGTCGAAGTGGACTATTACAAGAACGGCGGTATCTTGCCGACGGTGTTGCGCGGGTTGCTGAAACAGAAACCGCAAAGAAAGAAATTAACCGCAAAGAGCGCGAAGGGCGCGAAGAAAAAATCAGGAAAGAAACCTGCGAAGAAACCGGTGAAGAAAGTGAAACGCGTTGCGCGTACTCGGCGCGCGCGGCGGTAAAAAAAATAATGCGCCGCTCCGAATTGGGGCGGCGTATTATTTTTCAGGCGTGAACAACTCCTTGTCGAGCGAAAACGGGCTAGGATTGCCAAGCATATTGTTGTATGCTAGAATCTGCGCGCAGAGGTGAGCAATGGCAGTCCAGCATGTCGAGCTTGAAACGACTTTTGAATCTCTAGTTGAACGGGCACACCGCCTTGAACACGATGCGATTGAATTGCGCGCCGAACTGGATGAGATGGCGGTCCTGCTGGCGTGGCGACTGGAACATTCAATCTCATCGCGCGCTCTGCAAAAAATCGCCGTGGCTGATTGGGAGACGGTTCAATATCGCGCGATGCTCACCGAAAAATATCCGGCGGCGGCGCTGCGGTTGGTCATTCAAGCGCAAAAAGTGGCATCGCAAATCAAACGGTCGCTTGCGCCAGCGGAACGCCGCGCGGCAATTGCCGCGTTGCGCGCGGCTTTTAGCGCCGCCGCGATAGAGCAACATCTAGAAATCCCCGACGAACTCGTGGCGGTAGTGGGTGACTAGCGTCTGCGCGCGGTTTTCAATACGAACGTCATCGTTGCTGCGCTCAGGTCGCGCAACCCGCAAAGCCCCCTGGTGGAGCTCTTGCGCCGCTGGGAAAACGTGAGTGTTGTGAGACAATGGGAAATCGAGTAGAATCGTACTGCAAAGGAGGGCTATGGCTCGCAGTTCATCTGTCGCGCAGTCCAATTTGACGGTTGGCGAGCTGGTCGCTAAAGCCAAGCGATTGAGTAAGCCGATCGAGATGCGTGAGGCGGAAATGGTCGTGGTAGTGATGCCGCAACGCGATTACGAGCAATTCCAAGCCCTGCGTCGAGCGCAAGTACCCATCGTCAAACGTCCGCGCAAGACGTTCAAAAGGGCGTTGGGGCTTTTGGCATCAAGTCAGACCGCCCCTTCTAACGCGCAAATTCAAGCTTGGCTAGAGGAACATCGTATGGAAAAGTATGGCTGATGCGCGTTTTGTTTGACACCAATATTGTTCTGGATGTTTTGCTCAAGCGTGAGCCGTGGGTGACTGACGCGAGCGCGCTCTGGCAAGCAAACGATGAGGGGCGCATTGTTGGCTATGTCGCCGCCTCCGCGTTGACGGATATTTTCTATGTGGCGCGGCGACTGGCGGAATTGGACACGGCGCGCGCAGCCATTCGCGTTTGCCTCGAGTCGTTCGAAATTTGTACCGTTGATCGGCAGACGTTGGAACATGCCAATGAATTAGTGGGCAATGATTTTGAGGACAATCTGCAAATCGCCTGCGCGACTTTGGCAGACCTCGACGCGATTGTGACACGCGACCAGCCGGATTTCAGCGTAGCGGCAATGCCAGTTTACACGCCCGCCGAACTATTGGCACGGTTGAGTTTGACGGGCACGACCAAGAGCGCCAAATAGACAATCATACCGACGCGTTGCACGTTTTCGCCGCGCGTAGCGAAAAAAATAATCCGCGAATCTCGCGCTTTCACCAAAAAGTAATGCGCCGCTCCATCTCGGAGTGGCGCAATTGTTTTCAGTAAATTATTTTGTTTTTTTCTTTGTGTTCTTCGCGTCTTTGCGGTGAAACTATTTCTTCTTCAACGCCTCCACCACCCGCCCCGGCGTCAGCGGCAATTCATCAATCCACGCGCCGGTCGCATCATGCACCGCCGCGACGATTGCCGGCGCGAGCGGAATGAACGGCATCTCCGCCATCCCGCGAATGCCCCACGCGCCGTTCTCGTCCGGAAATTCCAAAATCACTGAATCGACGCGCTCGGGCACATCCATCACGCCGGGAATCAAATAATTTGAAAAGTACGGCGTCAGCACGCGCCCGCCTTTCTGTAAAAAATTTTCCGTGATCGCCCAGCCCTGCGCCTGCGCGATCGCGCCCTCGATCTGTCCCCGAATCATTTGCGGATTCACCGCGCGACCGACATCATCCGCGCACGTGACGCGCACGACGCGCACTTGCCCGGTCTCGCGATCCACTTCCACTTCCACCGCCTGCGCGACATACCCGTACGCGATATTCGTTTTGCCGCGTCCGTCCTCCGGCGCGTAATTATCCGTCGGCGGCGCGATGTATTCGTACGTCGCGCTCGCGGGGCGCTCCTCCTCACGCCATTTTTGTAATGCGGCTTCTGCCGCGCCGCGCACCGAATGCGCGACCATCCACGTCATCCGCGATGCCGACGCGCTGCCGGAATTTCCGGACGTTGCGGTGTCGCTCGCGACCAATTCAATTTTTTCGACCGGCAATTTCAAAACCTCTGCCGCGACTTGCGCCATTACCGTATGCGCGCCTTGCCCCACTTCCGCGCCGGCGTGATGTACAATCGCTTGCTCGATTTCGACCGCGCCGCGCAACTCAACCGTCGCCGTTGCGCCTTCCGGCGCGCCAAACGAAAAGCCGATGTTTTTCAACGCGCAGGCGAAACCGAAACCCGTGACAAGTGACGGGTGACGAGTGACGGGTGGCGTGTTGCGTATTCCGTTAGTTCCTTCAGTTCCCTTGTTTGTCCAACTGAATTCCTTCGCGCATTTCTCCACCACCTCAACCAAACTCACCTTTCCGCCGGGCAACGGCGTCTGCGTCGAAAGTAAATCGCCTGCGTGCAAAACGTTTTTTAGCCGCAACTCGACTGGGTCAATGCCCAATTTTTCCGCGAGTTTATTCATCTGCATCTCGGCGGCGAAATGCCCTTGCGGTCCGCCAAAGCCGCGAAACGCGCCGGTCACGACGTTGTTCGTCACCACCGCGTACGCGTCGACTTTGATATTTGGAATCGCGTACGGACCCGTGCAGGCGAGCGCGGCGTTGCCTAAAACTTTGGTTGACGTGTACGCATACGGTCCGGCGTCCGCGATCACTTCAACTTCTGCCGCGACGAGTTTGCCGTCGCGCGTCGCGCCCCATTTCGCGGTGAGCCACATCGGATGCCGCTTGTGATGCGCGATCATGCTCTCTTCGCGCGACCAAATAATTTTCACCGGGCGATTCAGCCGCCACGCCGCGAGCGCGAGAATAATCTGCACGCTCATATCTTCGCGCCCGCCGAACGCGCCGCCGATTGCCGGATAAATCACACGCACTTTTTCGACCGGCAAATTGAGCGCGTGCGCGATTTGCTGTTGGTCTTCGTGCGTCCATTGCCCCGCGGCGGCGACCGTCACGCGCCCCGCATCGTCAATGTAGGCGACGCCGGCTTCCGGTTGCAGATACGCGTGCTCTTGCGCCGGCGTGTGATAAACGCTTTCGACAACCACCTCCGCTTGCTCAAACCCGCGCGCGGTGTCGCCCTTGCGGATTGGAATATGCTTCATCACGTTGCGCGCGTAATGCGGATGAATCTGCGCCGCGCCCTCTATCATTGCGTCGTGCGGATCGCTGATGACCGGCAAATCTTCGTACTCGACCGCGATCAAATCGCGCGCGTGCTCGGCTTGCTTTTCCGTCTCGGCGACAACGCACGCGACTTTCTCCCCGACCCAGCGCACGGTGTTGTTCACTAACACCGGCGCGTCAAAAAAAATCAAACCGAACTCGTTCACCGGCATATCGCGCGCGGTGAATACGCGCACAACGCCGGGGGCGCGCTCGGCTTGAGATGTGTCGAGCCGTTTGATGCGCGCGTGCGGTCGTCGCGCAAAGAGGACTTTCATCCACAATTGTCTGGGCAGATTAATGTCGCCGGGATATTGCGCGTCGCCGGTCACTTTGGCGCGCGCGTCAAGGCGGGGGAGGGAGTGCCCGAGAGTGCTCATGGTTTCAGGTTCCAAGTTTCAGGTTTCACTTTTTCTGTTTTGCCTTTGCTTTCCGCTTGCTGCTTTTCGCTTTCATCAATCCCTTCACATATTGCGCTTCGCCCAAATGCTCGTAGGAATGGCGAATCACATGCGCAAGCACGAACGCTTTTGGTTTTTCTTCGGGCCACCAAGGAATTTTCAAAAGCTCCGCGAGTTCGTCGGGCGACGCGGCGGCAAGAAATTTTTTTGTTCGTTCCAGAATCGCGGTGACATATTCAATCAATAACTTTGGTCGCGCGCGCACGCAAGCCACTTGCGCTTCAGTGTATGTGCCATCGAAACCATTTTTGGGCGCGGTTTTCATTCCAAATCGCGTTGCCCAATCTTGCGTGACAAAAACTTCGATGCCGCCGTCCAAATAAAATAAATAGCCGTCCCAGGCGCGTGCGCTGTGCCAGACAACGGACGCGATGTCATTCGCCCGCGGCGCGGGTCGCCACGCGAGTGTTGCCGCGCCGAGATTGCCGAGCGTGTTCGTGAATTCTTGTGCCAGCCGATCGAATTGCATTTGCAATATTTCTGATCCGGTCATTTCTCTCCCGTTTTTCGCTTTCAGTTTTTTGCTTTCAGCTTTTCGCTTTTTACTTTACGCTTTCCCACCTAGTGTCTGAAATGAACAAAGATGCGCCCGAAATTCTTGTCGTCTTTCTCGACGCGATGGTACAGTTTGCGAATATGTGATTGATTCAAGAAACGCAAAGCTTTTTTCTTGAGTTGTCCGCTTCCTTTGCCCGGAATGATTTCGACCAGATTAATTTTCCGGTCAATCGCTTCCTGCACAATGTTATTCAGTTCGGCATCGATCGCGCCGCCGCGATTGTAAATGTCATGCAAATCGAGTTTGAGTTTTGCCATGCTTTGTTTGCCTCACGCTTTTGGATTTCGTTAGTTTATTTTTCGCTTACATCAACCCGCGCACATACTGCGCTTCGCCGAAAAGCTGATACTGAGTGCGCTCATCTAAATACGCACATAATCATTTCAATCGCAAATAAAAGAGTAGCGCTGCCAAAAGAAAACCTGTGATGAACACAATAACTTGTTGAGTCAAAGTGCTCGGCAAAACTTCCTTCACGCGTTCTAGCCATGTTGGCTTTAGTCCTTTGGTTAAGTCGAGTTCGTAGTGAAACGACTTTTTGAGAATATTAGCGACACTGCCTGCCTCATCTACTTTCCCAATCCATTTTAAGTCAACCAACTGGATTATTGCATCAACCTTATTCTCTCCGAGTTGCTTGAGGAGAATATTTCTACAATCTTCACAAATATAACCAAGCAGGACTGAATTTTTTACACCTGAGAGAATCTGATTGAAATCGAAAAGGCAGCCGCGCGTTGCAAAATGAGAGCGAAGGTATGACTTGAGCAGGTATGGTACAGCGAGTCGTTGAACAATCCGGATTATGAATTCCAAAGCCGACGGTGGCGCGATATGCCGACGCCACGCAGCGATGCTTATTACTGCAACATCCTCTTCCTTCCGGGCATAAAAATTCAGCTCTAATGGAATTTCGGTTATAAAAATTGAGATGCTTCCCATCTCAGAGCGTGCTCCGAATCCTTGGTGAACATTATTTTTAACCCATTCGTCATAGCGCTCAGTAATCGTCTTACATTCAGAAAGAATTCGCTCCCGTGCTATCGGCTTCTTTAGGGAAGATTTATTCGTAAAGTCTTCAGGGATCAAATCTGTCTCGGTATTATGAATTTCGAATTCCAAAGCGTCCTGCTGTGAGTTCTGGCTGAGCAAGAGGAATGAACATGCCTCTGTATCCAATGTTGGGCATTGGATGTAGAAAATTCTAATTTTAAGGCGTTTACTCATATAAGTTTCCTTTGAATTTGATATCCGAATTCAGGTCAAATGCTCTCTCATTTGCTATTCCGCTTCAATCTCTTGCTCAACTCTTCCCACTCTAAACAATTCACCACATCGCGCAATTCAAGCCCCGCGCGCCGCGCCATTGCCACGCCATAAAACAAACCGTCCATTCCGTCCGGCGAATGCGCGTCGCTGTCAATCACAATCGGCACGCCGATTTCTTTCGCGCGCCGCGCGTGCGCGTCGTCTAAATCCAAACGTTCGGCCGCACCGTCAATTTCAAGAATCGTGCCAGTGGCTTTCGCGACGCGAAATACTTCTTCCAAATCCAACGCGGATTCTTCGCGCTCATTGATGAGCCGTCCGGTCGGATGCGCGAAAATGTCCACGAGCGGATGCTCGAGCGCGCGCACGACGCGTGCGGTAATTTTTTCGCGCGTCTGCTTGAGCGCGGAATGCGTCGAGACGAGGACGTAATCAAAGCCGGCAAGCACGTCATCCGGAAAATCGAGCGTGCCGTCCGCGCGAATTTCTAGTTCGACGCCTTTCAGCACGCGAAAATCGCTCCAGCGTTTGTTCAACTTGTCAATTTCCTTCCACTGCTCGCGCACGCGCGCCGGCGTCAGCCCGCGCGCAATGCCCAACCCTTGGCTATGATCGCTGACGCCGAGATATTTTAGTCCGCGCGCCCGCGCCGCCTCTGCCATTTGCTCGATCGAAAAACTGCCGTCGCTCCACGTCGAATGTGTTTGCAAATCGCCTTTCAAATCTTTCAGTTCGACGAGGCGCGGTAATTTTTTCGTGCGCGCCGCCGCGATTTCGCCGATGCCTTCGCGCAATTCCGGCGGCACATATTGCAAGCCAAGTTTTTCGTACACGTCCTCTTCGCGCGGCGTCAGAATCTCTTTGTCTCTCTTGATCTCTTTGAATCCCCATTCCGAGAGCGACAGCCCTTGCGCGAGCGCAATCTGCCGCAGTTCGACGTTATGCTCTTTGCTGCCGGTGAAATATTGCAATGCACTGCCCCAGCGCGACGGTTCCAGCACGCGCAGATCAACTTGCAAACCATTTTGCGCGAGGATGCTCGCTTTCGTCGTGCCTTTTTCGTTGATGTCGCGCACCATCGGCAATTGCGTGAACGCATCGAGAATTTTTTTCGGCGCATTCGACGCGACGAGAATGTCCAAATCGCCGATCGTCGCTTTGCGCCGGCGCAAACTGCCGGCGGGTTCGATGTTCTGAATCGCGTCGCCGCACGCCGCGCGCATCGCCGCGACGATTTCCTGCGCGAACGGATACGCCGCGCCGAGCCGGACGCGCGTGGATGATTTCTTGCGCCGCGCGGTTTCGATCCCGGCGAGAATTTTTTCTTCGCTCCGCGCGCCAAAGCCCTTCAGCGGGCGCAATTTTCCGGCGCGCGCGGCTTTTTCGAGTTTCGCCACGTCGGTGATTTTCAATTCCTGCCACAGCCGTTTGACGGTTTTGGGTCCGACGTCCGGGATTTGGAGCAAATCAAAGATGCCGACCGGAATGCCTTTGGAAATCTTGGCATAGTATTTCAGTTTGCCGGTCGTGATGAGTTCTTGAATTTTTTCCGCGATTTCTTTGCCGATGCCGGGAATTTCGCGCAAGTTTTTCGCGTCGCCGCGCCAGAGATCGCGCACATCGCGCCCGAGATGTTGGATCGCATCCGCCGCGCGGCGATAGGCGATGACTTTGAACACGATCTCGCCTTGAATTTCGAGAATGTCCGCGATGCGGAGAAACAAATCCGCAATCTCTAAATTCGTCCATTTTTTCTCAGACGCCGCGCTCGATTTTTGTTTTGGCATGGTCGCGATTGTAGGACAGGTGAAACGGCTTGTCAACGCGCGAAAAGGCACGGCTTGTGCAAAGTCGTGTTTCAAAATATGGGTGGCAGCCCAGCCGCGCTGGGCGTGAGCAGAACGGCAGCGCGGCTGCCTTCTACCCATCGTGTCAATAGACTTTGCGCAAGCCCTGATGAGGGAGGCAGAGCGGCATTGACGAACCCGGCTGATGCGATTATGATCGGGGCGGTGTTCCACGTAGTCTAGCCCCTCGTGGGCGTTCGTGAATTCGTAGTGCGGACGCGCACGAGGCGCTATGCTACATGGTTTTCGGATGGAAACTAAAGTCGCGAAGGAGGCAAGCCATGGCGGAACTCGATCGGAAAAAACTGAATACGTACATTCACGAGATGGTCGCGCGCGAACAAACCGAAGTCGGCGCGCGCGGCGCGGCAGAATTGCTCGAACGCGGCAAGCAATGGAAGCTCGCCGATACGTTGAAACGCGGCGGCACGATTCTTTTTCCGCACGCGGGCTTGGCGGATTGCGGGCA
>JACQGS010000001.1 GCA_016199405.1 Chloroflexota bacterium
CAAGTCGCAGGTCGCAGGTCGCAAGTCCCAAGTCGCAGGTCGCAGGTCGCAAGTCCCAAGTCGCAGGTCGCAGGTCGCAAGTCCCAAGTCGCAAGCCAAAGGGCTACTGCGACTTGCGACCGGCTGCCTGAAACTGTTCCAGCGTCTCGCGAATCTGTTCCAAATGTTCGCGCTCATGCTCCAGCACGCGGCGCGCGACTTTAGCCGGCGTCCAATCTTCATCGTCATGTTTCGTCACGCGATCGCGCGCCTCGTCGTCCAATTCATCGAGCGCGTTGACGACGAGCGTGCGCGTCGCGTCGAGCCGCCACAACAATTCCGGCAACCCGCCCAGCGCGAGCCGCGACGCGTACCACATATCCGCTTGCGCGATGTGCGCGAGCACGTTGCGAATTGCCCACGCGTCCGGCGACGCGCGCCAATTCAGCGCGGCAGACGGCATCGCGCGCAAGAGATCGAAAAGCTGGTCGCGCGAGATTTCTTCGCGGCGCAAAAAGTTTTCCACGTCCTCTTCGGTAAGCGGCGCATAATCCGGCGGAAACGTCGGCGCGTCGCTTTCGATCACGTCCATTTCAATCGGCTCGCTCGCTGGCGGCGCGGGCAGTTTGTATTTTCGCATCAGCTCGAGATGCGCCGCGATTGCCTCGCGCGTTTTTTCCAACGCTTCCTCTTTCGTTTTGCCACGCGCGGCAACGCCGATTAGTTCCGGCACATGCACCAGATAGCCGCCTTCTTGCAACGCTTCGGCGGAGGTTTCGAGATAAACTTTGTATATTGCCATATCAACTCCCAAACGGACTACGCAATACGCACCACGTATTTCGTATTGCGTAGTCCATTATCGCGTGATCCTCGTTCCGGTCTCACCTTTCAACGCGCGCGCGATATTTTCCGGATTCGTAATCAACGCTTCCTTGCCCCCATTTTCCAAATACCAAATGCACGCCTGAATTTTCGGACTCATCGAACCCTTGAGGAAGTGACCTTCCGCCAAATATTTCTTGGCTTCGTCCATCGTCATGCGGTCGAGCCATTGTTGATCCGGCTTGTTGAAATTGATCGCGACTTTTTCGACCGCGGTCGAAATCAAAAACAAATCCGCGCCGATACTGCGCGCGAGCAGCGAGCCGGCGAAATCTTTGTCAATCACGGCTTCGACGCCAAGCAGTTCGCCATTTTTTTCGATCACCGGAATGCCGCCGCCGCCGGAACAAATCACCACAAAGCCCGCGTCGATCAATTGCTTGATCGCGTCGCGCTCGACGATTTCCTGCGGCAACGGCGACGGCACGACGCGCCGCCAGCCGCGCCCCGCGTCTTCCACGACTGCCCAGGCATCTTTGGCTTTGTGCTCCAGCGCGACGGCTTGATTCATAAACGAGCCGATCGGCTTCGTGGGATTTTGAAACGCCGGATCCGCTTGATCGACGCGCACTTGCGTGACGACCGTGACGGCTTGCCGCGCGATGCCGCGTTTTTGGAATTCATTCCGCAGCGCGCGTTGGAACATGTAGCCAATCGCGCCTTGCGTGTCCGCGCCGCAGTAGTCGAGCGCGACCGGATGCAGTTCGTGAATCGAAAGTTCGGAACGCCGCAAAATAAATCCGACCTGCGGGCCGTTCCCGTGCGTTAGCACCACATTCCAACCCTGCGCGATCATCTCCGCAACGTGTTGGCTCGTCTCGACCGCCGCGGCGTATTGATCCGGAATTGCTTTATGCTTTTCGTCTTTGATCAGTGAGTTACCGCCGACGGCAACTACGGCAAGTTTGTTTGACATGTCTCAAGCCTCGTGTCGCAAGTCACAGGCAAATCACACTGAAACAAAAACGTGAGACTGGGCGCCTGCGACTTGCGGCTAACTCATCGTCAACGCCATCACCGCTTTTTGCGCGTGCAAGCGGTTTTCGGCTTCATCGTACACGACCGACTGCGGACCATCAATCACGTCGTCCGTCACTTCGATGTTGCGATCCGCCGGCAGCGGGTGCATATAGATCGCGTCCGGTTTCGCCAACTTCATCCGGCGCGCGTCGGTGATCCACGCCGAATATTTCTTGATGATCTCCGCGCCTTGTTTCTCGTCCGGCGTGTGCACCATCGCGCCCCACGACTTTGCATAGATCACATCCGCGTCCCTGAACGCCTTGTCCATATCGTCCACGACTTCAAAGCCGACGTTGAACTTGCGCGCCTGCTCGCGCGCCTGCTCCATAATGTCCGGCATCAATTTGAATTCCGGCGGATGCGCGAGCACGATATCCATCCCAAAGCGCGGCATTTGCAAGATGAGCGATTGCGGCACCGACATCGGTTTCTGATACGACGCCGCGTATGCCCACGACACGACCATCTTTTTCTTCCGCAGATCGCGCCCTTTCTTTTCGATGATCGTCATCAAGTCGGCGAGAATTTGGAACGGGTGGTAAATCTCGCACTGCATATTGAGCACCGGCACACGCGACGCCTGCGCGACTGCGTTGAGATAGCCATTGCCGATACCCCAATCCACGTGCCGGATCGCGATGCCGTCGAAATAGCGCCCAAAAATTTCGCCGATCTCTTTTGGCGTGTCGCCGTGCGCAATCTGCGTCGTGCGCGATTCAATGAACGCGCCGTGCCCGCCCAACTGCGCGATGCCGGCTTCGAACGAGCCGCGCGTGCGCGTGCTGGAGAAGAAGAAAAGCATCGCGAGCACTTTATCGCGCAAGATGGGATGCAGTTCGTTCATCGCGCGCCGGCGTTTCAAATCGAACGCGACGTCGAGCACGGTTTCAACTTCGTCCTTGGAAAAATCCAGGTCGCCGATGAGGTCTCTGCCTCGCAAATATGTCTGCATTTGAAATTCTCCCTTGCCGGAGACGGAACACGCAATACGAAATACGAAATACGTGATGCGTGTTGCGTATTCCGTCGCTGTTTATTCGACTGCGCCAAGCACGAGCGCCAACAACGCCATCCGCATCACCACGCCATTGAACGCTTCTTGCCAATAGCGCGACCAGCGCGTAATGTCTACATCGGTTGGAATTTCGTCCATGCGCGGCAACGAGTGGAGCAGGATCGCATCGGACTTGGCTTTTGTCGCCAGCAGTTCGCGCGTGATCTTGTAATTCGCCGGCGTCATGCCGACATCTTTGCCGCCGCGTTCATCGCGCGATTTGGTGTAATCCGGCTGAACGACCGGCTCGACTAAAATCACGTCCGCTTTCGCGATGGCTTGCTCGACATGCTCGGCTTCGGAAAAGTTGACGCTATATTGCGTGAGTTCGTCTTTGAATTCTTTCGTCAGTCCCATGTCCGGCGGCGCAATAAACGTGATCGGGCAATCGAATTGCGAGAGCGCGTAGCCGAGCGAGTGCATCGTGCGCATCCGCATATCGCCGACCGCGAGCCAGTTCAATCCATCGATGCGGCCCTTTTCTTGCAAGACCGTATAGAGGTCGGTGAGAATTTGCGTTGGGTGCTCGCCCCAACCGTCGCCGCCGTTGATGATCGGCACGCTCGCCCATTTCGCGGCTTCGTGCGGCGCGCCTTGCTGAAAGTGGCGCATCACGATCACGTCGCCGTAAAATTCGAGCATCTTGACCGTGTCTTTGATCGACTCTTGATAAAAATCGCCGGCGCGCGTCATCTTGGCATCGGAGAAACCGGTGACGTGCCCGCCGAGGCGATGCATCGCGGCTTCGTGCGCGAGGCGCGTGCGCGTACTCGGCTGATAAAACGCGGTGACGAGCGTTTTCTCTTTCAGCAAATCGCTGTTCTTGCGATTGCGCGCAATCGGCTCCAATTGTTTCGCGATTTCGAACACGCGGAAAAATTCCTGGCGTTCAAATTCCTTGAGCGACAAAATGTCGCGTCCCATAAAACTTCGCATGGTGAACCTCCTTGTGATTTTGTGAGTTGCGACGCACTCCGAAGGTCCCGCGCAGTTTGCGGGATGCGAGATACGTCGCATGCAATACTCAGCCTGCTTCGATCAACGCCAAAGACCCGGCAACCGCATCCGCTGGCGACATTGTGCGCGACGGATGTGCTTGGTCGGTCGCGTCGTGCCAATGATCTGGAAAAGTCGCGACCGACTTGTGATGAGGCGCATTGTCCCAGCGCGCCAGCGGTTTGTTCTCTGTGGTCAGCAATTGATACCGATACTTGGGACGCGTGACTCGATCGCCTCGAACGATAACATACTCGGCGAGATGAAGCGCGTGCCCTGATGCGAATGCCAACACCGCCTTGATGTAACATTCGTTTTCGTCAATCTCGCGAAAGGAAATGTCGGATGAGACAATGGCAGGAATAGACCCAATCAGCGCAACGAGTTGACGATGATACCCCTGCGCGTTCACGCGGCAACCTCCGCCAGCACATCCGCCTTTTGTTTCCACACCGCGCGCCCGCGCGCCGCCGCAAACCAATCAAAGTACTCTTCTGAATCGCCCAGCTCACCCGCTTCGAACTTGGCGAGAAACACCTCTGTGGCGATTCCGAATTTCTGCTCAAGACCCCAACATTCCTTCGCGAATTGTTCATGCCGAAAGCGCGCTAGATCCGCCTCATTTCGTAAGGCGGTCTGCACGACTTCTTTGACTATTTGATCTGGAAAACGTGACTGCGGAATTTGAAGAACCATTTCGCTCCTCCTTTGATGGAGTTGATCGCTTTGCCTGCTGAGCCCGTCTTCACTTTTCGCTATTTACCCTTTTTCCTCCCACTCTTGCGCCAATCTTTCCGCGTGCGGCATTCCGCTCTCGCGAAGCGCGCGCACGATCGCGCCCACGTCAACCGCGACGCGGCGAAACTCGACGCGCAGATCATCGCCTTCCGCGGCGAGCACAGCATACTCCGCAAACGGCGGGCGCGTTTGCTTGCCTTGCACATCGCGCTGAATCGGCATGCCGATACTGCCGGGATTCATCAGAATGCTCTGCTGAAAACGCCGCAGCATTTGCGTGTGCGTATGCCCGCCTGCCATCACCGCCGCGCGGTCATCGCCGAGCATCCGCGCGACGTCTGCGTCCGGCGTCGTCGCGAGAATAATTTCGGTGTTCGCTTGCGGCGAGCCGTGAAAGCACAGCAGTTTTTTGTTCCGCGGCAAAGGAATCTCGACGCGCGGCTGAAACGATTTGATGAATTCGATATCCGCGCGCGTGAACTGCGGAATCGTCCACATAATCCAGTCCATAATCCGCAGGTCGCTCTCGCTGCTCGAATCCGGCGTCGGCACGTTGACGAAAAACTGATCGGTGTTGCCCATCACGACCGGGCAATTCAACTCTTTCAGCCGCCGCGCGACCTCGCGCGGATGCGGTCCGCCGAACGCCACATCGCCCAAGCAAACAATCTGCCCCACACCCGCGCGTTCAATATCTGCCAGCACGCGCTCGAACGCAATCAAGTTGCCGTGAATATCGGACAGGATGGCGATGTTCATTGGCTCACCGGTACGCGTGCAAATAGCGGATTTGATTCTGAAGACTTTCTGCCGATTCGCTTTCAGCCAATTTGACGACGCGCCGCAACAATTCCCCCAACTCGTACTGCGGCGCGATGATCACGCCAAAATGCTCCTTGGCTTGCTCAAAGTACTCGACGACCAATTCTTCAAAATGATCTCGGTTATGCGTGAAAACCGCGCGGTGATGTCTGACCGCCAACGCGAGTTGCTCCGCGTCGGAAAGTTTGGTCTGTCCCTCGTCGCGCGCGCAGATTGCATCAATCCCCTGGGCGCGCAATTGGATCGCCAATTCCGCGCTCACATCCGCGTCGAGGTACAGGCGGATGGCATTCATGGGTTCATCAACTTGCGTAGTTCTGCGGCACTCGCTCTGATCTCTGATTTGCTCATCCGGTTGCGATTCCCCAGAATGGCGTTCACGCGATTCTGCAGAACACGCGCTTGTTCCTCGCCCATCTGTTGCCGCTCAAGGATTGCGTCTATCTCGGAGGGATGGTCGTAATAGTAACTGAGCGCGTCGTAAATCTGCGCCAGCGAAACGTGTGGAAAAATCTGCTGAATCTGTTCCGCGTTTTTTCCAAGCCGATGATAGCCGACAATTGCCCAGACATCCAGCCCGGTGCCTTTGATCTCGGCAACCGCGCCGCGCGCGCCGCGGCGTTTGACGATGTAGGCGTGCTTGGTTTTGGTCATTCCCATTGCAATTGTCATTTCGCGCCTCCTGTGTTCACCCGCGTCCTAATCATCTGCGGCAGTAGCGCATACCACTCCGCCGCGCGCAGAACATCATCCACGCGCACGTGCTCATCCACGATATGCGCGAGATTCTCATCGCCCGGTCCAAACCCAACCGATGGAATCTGCGCGCTGCCCGCCCAGTACGCGCCGTTCGTCGAAAAATTCCACTTGCCGGTCGTCGTCTCCAAGCCCATCGCGCGCGATGCATCCACCGCCGCGCGCACAAAGGGATGCGACGCGTCAAACGCCCACGCCGGAAAAATCTGCTCGACCGCGCGCCGATAGCCATTGTAACTGGGTTTGTCGTATTTCAAAATTTCGATTTCAAAATCTGCGCGCCCGCCCACCAATGCGCGGACTTGATCCAGTGCGTCTTGCGCGGTCTCGCCAAACGTCAAGCGGCGATCCAAAATAATCTCGCAGCGATCCGGCACGACGTTGTTTGATCCACCCCGCGCGCCGATCGCCGTCGCGCAAATGGAGCCGCGCCCCAGAAACGGATCGTTCGGCAATCGCGCGTCGAGTTCGGGAATTTTTGCAAGCAGTTCCTGCATTTTGTAAATCGCATTCTCGCCCAGCCAATGCGAAGCGCCGTGCGCGCTCTTGCCACGCGCGGCCACGCGAATCTCGCACCGCCCTTTATGCCCGCGGTAGACGCGCAAATTCGTCGGCTCGCCGATGACGACGAAATCCGGTTTGGTTTTTTCTTCTTCCGCGAACACGCGCGCGCTCAGCCCCTCGCACCACTCTTCAATCGAGCCAAAATAGTACGCCGTGATTCCGTCGAGCCATCCAAGATCGTGTGCGATCTTCAAGCCGTAAATCATCGCCGGCGTTGAGCCCTTTTCGTCTACCGTGCCGCGCCCGTACATGATCCCATCTACAATTTCGCCGCCGAAAGGATTGTGCGTCCATTCGCGCGCGTCGCCAACGCCAACCGTATCAAGATGCGAATCGTAGAGCAAAATGCGCGCGCCATTGCCAATCTTGGCAACAATGTCGCCGTACGGCGCGTAATGAATCGCGTCAAAGCCGAGCGCGCGCAATTCGCGCTCGACGCGCGCGGCAACATCGCGGATGTTCGAGTCGTGGCTCGGAATCGCGACGATATCTCGCAAAAAAGAAACAATCGCGTCGCGGTGGGACGCGACGCGGGGACGAATCGAATCGAGAAGGTCTGGCATCTTTGCGGTTACGGAGAAATGATTTTGTCGGTCAGGTCGGGTCGTACTCTGCGAAAGTGCTTTGGATTGAGGGTAACGATTTGATCAGCATTTGCTTTCACAGCGTCGTGAATAACCAAAGCATCAAATATTGTGCCGCCCAAGATTCCCAGCTTGACTGCATTGTATGACCTGAGCATAGTCCTCTTTCGACAATGAGACCGCTTCGAATATGTCGAGCACGTTGTGCAGGATGAGCTCTTGCGCCAGCACAGGCGAAATACGTGGTTGAACGGGCAAGGTAGTGATAACGTGGTAGATTTCCGCAATCGAATGTACCGAGACTAACCCGGTGAACTTTCGTTCCTTCGCCCTCTGCAACCACGCAACAGCGGGCGCGTGGGCTGAATGCGTTTTGACAATTCCCGCAACCAGCACTGAAGTGTCAAGCAGAATTTTCACATGCCCGCCCGTTGAATCAGTTCCTGGACACGACTCTCTCTTGCACGTTGCACCACATCAGTCAAATCCTCCAATAGCTCACAATCAACTACCAAGATGCCGCCTTCGTCAAGTAGTTTGGGCGTATTCGACTCGACGCGCAACTGCACTTCGCCTTGCTCCGCCTCTTCAACCATCAATGTCATGCCGGGCTTCAAGCCCAAACGTTGGCGAAGCGGCGCGGGAATCAAGATTCGCCCTAGATCATCTAGCGAGAGTTCAATCACTTGGCGCATGGTTCACCCCCATCCTTTCATCCCAATTATTTTACATCGGCTTCAGGCAAGCGGCAACATCGTGGATGTTCGAGTTGTGACTCGGAATCGCGATAAGATCGCGCAGGAAAGAAATAATCGCGTCGCGTCTCACCACGACGCGCGCTTGAATCCATTCCGCCAAGCGCAAAGCGCAACCTAATCTCCCGTTAAACCACCGCAATCGCTTCGATCTCGATCAAGAATTCCTCGCGCGCGAGCGCGGTCACACCAACGAGCGTACTTGCGGGTGGATATTCTTTCGGCAGATACGCGGCGCGCACTTCCACCAGCGTTGGACGCATCTCTGGTTTGTAATTCACGATGTATGTGTTCATCTTCACGACATCCGCAAATGTTGCGCCCGCGGATGCCAGCGCGGTTTTCAAATTCTCAAACACCTGCTTCGTCTGCGCGCGCAGGTCGCCCTTACCGATGACTTGCCCGCTCGCGTCGAGTGCGATTTGTCCGGAGATGAAAATCATTTTCTTGCCCTCGGCAACAACGACGTGCGTGTACGTTCCCGGATTCGATAACTCGATTGGATTGATGAACTGCTTTGACATCCCTTCCCCCATATTTCTTATCTGCGTTTTCCGCGTCAACACTTGCACCGCACTGCGTGCGTTGCAGTGCAGGTGTCCGCGTCCAACTCTTTCTTATTCGTGTGCATTCGTGTTCATTCGTGGATATTCTTCTTCATCCACTCTTTGTCCGCCGGTAGATTATAGCACCGCACGCCCGTCGCGTTGTAAATTGCGTTGATGATCGCCGGCGCGGTCGGAATGGAAGCCAGTTCGCCCACGCCTTTTGCGCCATACGGTCCATCTTTCGTTTCGTCTTCAACAAAAAAGGTGACGACCTCCGGCGTTTGGTCAATCGTCGGCAGTTTGCATTTGTACAGCGAATCGGTTTGCACGTAACCGTCTTTCATCACAAAGTTTTCCTGCAACGCCATTCCCAAGCCCATCGAAATACTGCCTTCAATTTGCCCCAGGAGCGCGAGCGGATTCATGACACGTCCCACATCGCACGCCGCGATCACTTTCCGCACGCGCGTCTCGCCTGTTTTCACATCCACTTCAACCAGCGCGGCTTGCGCGCCAAAGCCGAACGCAAAGTGGTGATACTTTTCTGTGTGCGGCGCGACGTATTGATAAGAAATTTTCGGCACGCGCCCTTCGCGCCGCGCTTGCTTCACGACATCGGTCAGCGACACAGTTCTCGCTGTCATTGCGAGTGTTTTTTGCGAAGCAATCCCCATGTCGCCATCCGGAGATTGCTTCGTCGTTCCGCTCCTCGCAACGACATAGCCATCGACAAATCTCAAATTCTCCGGCTCGGCATCGAGCATCTCCGCGGCGGTCTGACTCAGCAACGCGCGCGCTTCGATGCATGCGTGCCGCGCGGCATTGCCCGTCACATACGTCTGGCGCGATGCGGTTGTCGCTTGACCGTCGAGCGTTCGATCGGTGTCCGCGACAAGCACCTCCACTTGATCGTACGGCACACCCAATTCTTCCGTCACGATTTGCGCGATCACGCCGACCAGCCCCTGCCCAATTTCCGCCGCGCCGGCGCGAATGATCGCGCGACCGTCCGCGAATAATTCAACTTCCGCGCCCGCCGCGTCGTACGCGCCGCTGCCAAAACCGGTATTTTTGTACGCGCACGCGATCCCCCACGCACGGCGCTGGTCGCCTTCGACCGCGACGAAATCATGTTTCTCAATTTCCGCGACAACTTTTTCCAAGCATTCTTCCAATCCACAACTCTCGGTTAGCACTTGCCCGGCGAGCGTTTTCTTTCCATATTTCAAAATATTTCTGCGCCGAATTTCCGCGGGCGAAATCTTGAGCGCGTGCGCAAGTTCATCCATCTGCGATTCCATCGCGAATGCGGATTGCGTGACGCCAAAGCCACGGAACGCGCCAGCCGGCACGTTGTTCGTGTACATGGCGTACGTGTTGACGCGCACATTCGGCACTTCGTAGGGTCCCGCCGCGTGGGTCGTACAGCGCAGCATCACGTGGCTGCTGAGCGACGCGTACGCGCCGCCGTCGCCGTAAATCTCGACCTCGTGCGCAACGAGCGTGCCGTCTTTTTGCGCGCCGGTTTTCATTTTGATTTGCGTCGCGTGGCGCTTGGAATGCACGCGCAAAGATTCCTTGCGACCCCACACCATTTTCACCGGGCGATTGGTTTTCTGCGCGAGCAGCGCGAGATGAATCTGCACGCTCGGATCTTCTTTGCCGCCAAACGCGCCGCCGATCAAACAATTTACGACGCGAATTTTTTCTTCGGGCACCCTCAGCGTCGCGGCGATACACGCGCGGTCGTTGAATGGAATTTGTCCGCCGCAATAAACGGTGATGCGTCCGGTCGCGTCCGGCACCGCGAGTCCGGCTTCCGGTTCGATGAAGCCATGCTCGACCGCTTGCGTCGAATATTCGCGTTCGATGATCACATCGGCTTGCGCGAACCCGTTGGCGAGATTTCCATTTTCCAAATTGAAATGAGCGAGAAAATTCCCATGCGCGCGCGGCGAAAATTTTTCGGGATGTTCGTGCACGTGTGGCGCGTCGGATTGCGCGGCTTGCTTGGGATTCGTGACAACGGGCAACGGTTCATACTCGACCTCAATCAATACGAGCGCGTCCTCCGCGATTTTTTCCGTCTCAGCGGCGACGAGCGCAATCGTATCGCCGACATAACGCACCTTGTCGAAACAGAGCACGGGCCAATCAATTTCGTGGACGCCGAACTCTTTGCGGCCGGGAATATCGTCGGCAGTCAGCACGGCGGCGACGCCGGGCAACGCGCGCGCCTTGCTCACATCCACGCGTTTCAATCGCGCGTGCGGATACGCACTCCGCAGCGTTTTCGCGTGCAACATCCCTTCGACGTACAAATCGTCGGCGTAGATTCCTTGACCATTCACTTTTTCGATTGCGTCGGGACGCGGGAGCGCGCGGCTAATCGCGCGCAGAGAATTCTTGACCGCCGGCAGCGGCGGAACGGGATTGCCGGCGAGTTCATCAATCGCGCGCAAAATCGCGTTATGTCCGGTGCAACGGCAGATGTTCCATTCGAGAGCGTTGTAAATTTCGGCGCGCGTGGGATGCGGATTTTTGTCGAGGAGGACTTTGGTCGCGACAATAAAGCCGGGCGTGCAAAATCCGCATTGGGTTGCGCCGTGAGCGATGTACGTTTTTTGAATTGGGTGCAGTCCGCCGTCCGCGCCGGCGATGCCTTCGATCGTGGTGATGTTCGCATGGTCTACGCGTTTCATCAGCACGAGACACGCGCGCACGGCTTTGCCGTCTTGGATCACCATGCAAGAGCCGCAGTGTCCGGTCGCGCAACCATCTTTGACGCCGGTGAGGCGCAGTTGATCGCGCAGCACATCCATCAATTTTGTTTCCGGTGCGGCGGCAACGCGAACGAGATTGCCGTTCACAACGAGGGTGTAAATTTGTTCGGGGGAAATTTTTGCCATCGGTCTGCCTCCAATCGGATTGCGATTGGGCAGTCGGCACTTTTCGACGAGCGCGAAATCGCTCGACGCCGCCGCGCGTGATCGCGCAACGACCGACGGCTCATGAAATTAACGTGGAATTATTCTATCACAATGAAATTCTTTTGCCAATGCACTTGAGTAAGGGCAAGGCATTCGCCTCAGAATTTGTGAATCTATCTTTGTGATACCGGCACGGTGCAAGAAAAACCTCTTTGTGATACACTGCGCGCACAAAGGGGAGTCACCATGCGCCAGCCGCAAACGCCAACCGTGAACAAGTATAAACGCGCCCGTCAGGTC
>JACQGS010000002.1 GCA_016199405.1 Chloroflexota bacterium
AGAGGATACCCGTGAGTCCTGCGGAGAGTTCGACTTGAGCCATGGCCTTTCACCCCCAGCGATTATTGGGGTGGCATTTTACCATAATCTGGGACGATTATTTATTTCCATGTCCCTTATCGCCTCTCTCAATTTCCCGAAATGCCTTTTGCCGATCTCTTCGTCGCGTGGCTGCAAACGGGCAAAGACTCGGTGATCTCGCACGACAGCGCGCTCGTCGTGTATGGGCTCTCCGATGTTCTGCCTGGCGAAATTCACGTCACGGTGCCGCGCACTGCCTCGCGCCGACGCAGGGGCATTCGACAGCATACCAATCGTCTAACCGCCGATGAGATCACTCGACGCGCCGGACTGACCGTGACCACTGTGCCGCGCACGATTGCCGATGTCATCGCGAGTGGTCTCGGCGAAGAACAAGTGCATCAAGCGATTCGAGAGGCAGTTGAGCGCGGTCTGGTAACCGAGAAAATACTGCTGAGTTATGCAACGCGTCGCGGCGGACGCCTGGCTCGCGTGGTTAGCCGCGCGGTCAAGCCGGAGCAGATCGCGTGAGATACGAGAGCAGCGCGGCACGCTTCGCGCGACGCGCCCTGGAAGATCGTCTGCGCGCGCAGAGCATTGCGTCTGGGGTGCCGCTGGTTCGCTTGCGCAAGATGGTTGCGTTTGATCGCTTTCTCGTGCGTCTCATCGCCGATCAACCGAACGACTGGGTGCTCAAGGGAGGTCTGGCGCTACAATTGCGTTTGGGCAATCGAGCGCGCACGACCAAAGATATTGACCTGCTTTTGAAAGACGATCAGCACGTCCAGAATGTGCATCAGGCGTTGGTACGCGCCGCGCTGTTGGATTTGCCCGATTGGTTTCAGTTTGAGGTCGCGCGACCAAGTTCTGGCTTGCGTTTCCCCGCGCAAGGACTGCTGGACGGAAGATCATTTGAGACTTTTCACGTGGATGTTGGGATGGGCGATCCATTGATCGAACCAGCAGAGAAATTGACCACGCCCGCGTTGCTGGACTTTGCGGATATTCAGCCGTCTGTTATTCCCTGCTACCCGCTGACGCAACAAATCGCCGAAAAGGTTCACGCCTACACCCGACCTTATTCAACGCGCGAAAGCACTCGAGTGAAGGATTGGGTTGACCTTTTACTGATGGCAGAGTTGGGGAAGATACACGGACCGACTTTGTTGCAAGCATTACACGCGACGTTCAGTGTTCGCGGCACGCATCCTTTGCCCATGCGCTTGCCGAAACCATCTTCCGCCTGGTCAACGACATTTCGCCGTCTTTCCCGTGAAGTGGGCTTGGGCTATCGAACGCTTGCCGACGCAAGTGACGCAATGGCGCGATTTCTTGATCCTGTGGTGCAGGGTGAAATGAGTGGAATCTGGAATCCGATGGCGTGGGCGTGGAAATGACACTGGTGATTGCCCATATCTCGCCACAGAGGTTAGAAGGCACAGAGAAATGCGTTTTGCCACTGCCTCCCGCCTCCTCCTTAATCAACCTCAGCCGCTCCGCCGGCGAATGCAAGCGCACTCTTTCGCCCACCGCATAACGCCGCGCGCCGCTTGACTGCACGCGCAGTTCTAAATCCTCATCCACTTGCACGCGATCATCCATCGTCTCGCCTAACGCGGACAAGCCGAAACCAAATTAGGACGCGGAGACACACGGAAAAATCAGATCGGGGATTGTTTCGATCCGTTCTTTCCGCGTAAACCCGCGTCCCAAAAATCTTTGCTTTTTCTGCACAAATCGAAATCATTCGGGCGAATGAACAGCAACGCCGATTGTTGCGCGGCAAAGCCGGGCGCGGCAGTTGCGGTTAGTCGCATCTTGAGCGATCCTTCGGCAGGCTCAGAGCTTGTCCTGAACGGAGTGAAGGAACAGACTCTGCGCGGTCTTGCCGTCAATCGCCTCGATGCGCGCGAGTGATTGACCGTACTCTCCACATTGGTTATAATGTGGCGAACCCATTCGAACATCTAGTGTAGCCACTTGAAAAAGTTGCATGACAGCCCAACTGGGATTCACACTCAAATAGGGCTGAAAATCTAGAAACACCCTCGTACTTTCAAGTGGATGCACTACAAGTGGGAGAAACGGAAGATGCTAGAAAAAACAATCACTGTCACCCTGCCTGAGGCGGCTTATCACCGGCTTCAGCGCGCCGCCGAATTGACACATCGTTCGTTGGACGACATTTTGATCAGCGCGTTGAATGTCACCTTGAGTGTGCCTTCCAACGTGCCGAGTTAGGTTGCTGACGAGTTGGCGGCGATGGCGATGCTGAGTGACCCGGCATTGTGGGCGGCGACCGAGCCATCGCTATCGCCAGCACAACAGCGTCGGCTGCGCCAACTGACGCGTGCCGGCGGAGAGCGTGTCTTGACGCAAGCAGAGTCGGTTGAACTCAATCAGTTGTTAGAGCTGTATGACCGCTCGGTAATCCGTCGCGCCAGAGCCCTGGCTCTTTTGTCGTTCCGCGGCTTTGCGCTTCCCAACCGTGCGGATTTGCCCGAGCCTCTAACCGACGACGATGCCGAAGATACCCAAATTGCCGCCCGCGCCATCTGGGTCAGCATCAATCGCCATCCCCATGGTGACTGATCACGCGTCACGCATCGCGACCCACCATCCTTCCCAACCAAGGGACTGTCAGGTGATTACCACAACTCCAAAAGCAACCGCAGACTGCCGAAGGCGCGCAGAGGCAAAAAAACGATTTTCTCTGCGTCTCTGTGCCTCTGCGGTGAGTTATGGGTAATCACCAGATGCGCGTTCCTTGACAAACTCGCGCCACTCCACTTATAATCCAATGGAGATTGAGGAGGGGAATAGCGCGGGCGCGCGTGGGTGACGGCTTTTGGTTTCGCAAATCCGGCGGGAGCGATTTTTATTGGGCAAGCGGAGAATGATTTGCGAGAGTTCGAATCGGCTGTTCCTTTTGCCAACGCGCAGGGGAACGCCGATTTTTTATTTGGAAGCGTCCGAGGAGTAATGGGAAATGCATCCAGAACAACCGTGGGAAGAAAAACCGGCGGAGGCATATTGGAACGCGGTGATCGGCGATGCCAAGCCGCCCGCCGCGCCGCCCGGCGAAAGCGGCTGGACGCGCGCAGAATCGAGTTACGCCGGCGGACAAGTCTTGGAACTCGCGGTGACCGGTTATAATCGCGGCGGCTTGTTGGTGGATATGGGCGACGCGCGCGGCTTTGTGCCGGCTTCCCAAATCTCGAATTTTCCGCGTACATTAACCGACGACGCGCGCCAGCAAGAAATGGCGCGCTATGTGGGGCAGTCGTTGCGCCTCAAGGTCATCGAATTGGACCGCGCGCGCAATCGGCTGATTCTTTCGGAACGCATTGCTAATCCGCCGGTCTCGCGCGCCGATCAAATTCTCGCCACGCTCGAAGCCGGGCAGACGCACGCCGGTACCGTTCGCAACATCACCGATTTCGGCGCGTTCGTGGATTTGGGCGGCGTCGAAGGATTGATTCACGTTTCGGAAATGGCATGGCAACACGTCAAGCATCCGCGCGATATTGTGACGGCGGGGCAAGCGGTGGATGTTTACATCGTAGACGTGAATCGCGAGCAACGCCGCGTCGCATGCAGTCTCAAACGGATGGTGCCGAATCCGTGGACGGTCGTCGCGGAACGCTTGCATCTCGGCGATTGGGTCGAGGGCGCGATCACGAGCATTACCGATTTTGGCGCATTCGTCCGGCTCGCGGATGGCGTGGAAGGGCTGATACATATTTCCGAATTAGCGCGCGGAGATTTTTTGCATCCGCGCGAGGTGGTGCAAGAAGGGCAAGCCGTGCGCGTGCGCGTGATGAGCATCGACCCGGAGCGCCAGCGCATCGGATTAACTTTATTGCGCGATCAAACTGACGCGGCGGATTCCGCCGACCTGCCAATGCCGCCACCGCCGGATGCCGGGTATTGGGACAGTCTCGCGCAAACAGAAGAATAACGTGTGACGAGTGTCGGGTGACGTGAGCGTAAACCCTCGACACTCGTCACTCGCCACCCGTCACTTTTCTTATGACTCGTAGTCGTCGCCTTTCCAAAATTCAACAACCGCAACGTCCGCGCTTTCCGATCCATCTCTCGCCGACGCGTCAGCGCGAGATTGCCGGCTTTTTGTTGCTCTTGCTCGCCGCGCTGACGTTATTGAGTTTACTGAATATCGCGCCGGGTTTCTTGAGCGAGGCATGGGCGCGCGTCTTGCGCACATTGATGGGTAGCGGCGCATTCGGCTTGCCGATTTTGATCGCCATCGGCGGCGCGCTCTTGATGCGGCGCGGCGACGACGCAGACAAACCGTTTGCGTGGGGGCGCGTCGTGGCAGCGGAAATATTATTTGCCGCCGCGCTCGCGTTGTTGCATTTGATTTTTTTCGACTCCAAAACGCCGCCGGAAAATGCCGGCGGTTTTATCGGGGTCGCGCTCGGCGCGTTGGAAAATTATGTCGGCAGTGTTGGTGCGGCGCTGATTTATTCTATCGCCGCGCTGGTTGCGTTGCCGCCGTTGTTGGGATTGAACACCGCGAAAGTGCGCGCGTGGAGCGAAGCGCTCGCCGCGCGCGCACAAGCGAATCAAACCCGCGCGCCGGTTGCCAAATCTTCTGCCGCGACCAAAAGCGTCCCCGCGCCCAAGCCGGCGTCCGCTCCGATTTCCGCGCGATTCTTTGCGCCGCCGGCAAAACCGATCGCGCCGCCGGCGCGCGTCAGCGTAAGTGCGCCCATCAAAACATCCGCGCTCGCGTCGCCGATTCTCACGCCGCGCCAACGGCATCGCCGCCGCGCGCCCGCGCTCCCGCCGAATGAATTGTTAGACCCGTCGTCGGAAACGAAATACGGCGAGACCGACGCGAATCGCAAGGCGCGCGTCATCGAAGAAACGCTCGCGAATTTCGGCATTCCGGTCAAAGTCGTCGAGATCAATGCCGGTCCCACGATTACGCAATTCGGTTTGGAACCGGGCTTTGTGACGCGGCGCGGCAGTGACGGCGAAACGCGTCAGCGCAAAGTATCGGTCACACGCATCGCCGCGCTGCAACACGACTTGGAACTCGCGCTCGCCGCCGCGCCGCTTCGCATTGAAGCGCCGGTGCCGGGGCGCGCGATGGTCGGGATCGAAGTGCCGAATGAATCGGTGTCGATTGTTTCGTTGCGCGGCGTGTTGGACAGCGAGGCATGGAAGAAAAAGAAATCGGCGATGATGTTGGCGCTCGGGCGCGATGTGTCGGGACGCGGCGTCATCGCGGATTTGGAAACGATGCCGCATCTTTTGGTCGCCGGCGCGACCGGTTCCGGCAAATCGGTTTGCATCAACGCGATTGTCGCGTGTCTGCTTTTCAACAACACGCCGGACGATATGCGTTTTGTCATGGTCGACCCCAAGCGCGTCGAACTGACGACGTTCAATGGCGTGCCGCATTTGTTGGGTCCGGTCATCACCGATATTGCGCAGGTCGTGCCGGCGTTGCGTTGGATCACGCGCGAAATGGATCAGCGTTTTGCGTTGTTTGCCAAAACCGGCGTGCGCAATATCGAATCGTTCAATGCGAAAATGGAAAAAAGCCAAGGGGACACGATGCCGTACCTCGTCGTCCTGATTGACGAGCTCGCGGATTTGATGCTGGCGGCGCCGGATGAAACGGAAAAGCAACTCACGCGGCTGGCGCAACTTGCGCGCGCGACCGGCATTCATCTCATCCTCGCGACACAACGCCCATCGGTGGATGTCGTGACCGGTTTGATCAAAGCGAATTTTCCGGCGCGCATTTCGTTTGCCGTCACGAGCAGCGTGGATTCGCGCGTCGTGTTGGATTCGACGGGCGCGGAGAAATTGTTGGGGCGCGGCGACATGTTGTATATGTCGAGCGATTCGTCGAAACTGTTACGCCTGCAGGGCTGTTTTGTTTCGGACGATGAACTCGCGCGGTTGGTGAAATTCTGGCGCGAAAAAGCGATCACGGATATGCGCGATGTGCCGCAAGAGCCGCCGTGGAAAGGAATGGGCGGCGGCAAAGAGGGACCGGACGACGCGCTGATCGCGAAAGCGATAGACCTTTTGCGGCAGTACGATCGGACTTCGATTTCATTTTTGCAACGCAAGCTCGGCATTGGCTATCCGCGCGCGGCGCGGCTGATGGATTTGCTCGAAGAGCAAGGCATCGTGGGCGCGGATGAAGGCGGCGACAAACCGCGCGCGGTAAAAAGTCACGACGC
>JACQGS010000036.1 GCA_016199405.1 Chloroflexota bacterium
AGATACTATCCGGCACGCCCATCTTGCCGATGTCGTGCAATAGCCCGCCGCGGCGGATGTGGACGAGTTCGGCATCGCCGATACCCATTGCTTTTGCCAATCGCATCGTTATCTCGGTGACGCGCTGAGTGTGTCCTTCGGTTTCCTTGTCGCGCAGGTCGAGCGCGCGCGACCAGCCCTCGATGGTAGCGTCGTAGGCGAGCGCCAGATCCACGTTGGAGCGTTGCAAGTTTTCAAAGAGTTGCTCGCTCTCAATGGCAATCGCGGCTTGTCCCGCCATCATTTCCAAGAAATCTTTCCATTCTTGATCCACTGGGATGGGCGTGCGGCGGAAAACCTCGAGCACGCCGTTGACGCTACCTTTCGCAATCAACGGCACGCCATAATAGGAGACGAATCCTTCGCTTTGGATGGATGGAGATCGCGCGAGCCCATTGATGTCACGATTCAGATCAGAGATGGCAATCGTCTTTCGTTCGAGCGCCGCGCGACCGGCGAGTCCATCGCCCACGCGCAAGTGGGTGTGCTGCAACGCGGGCGTACTGAAACCACGCGCGGCGGCATAGTCGAGTAATTGCGTATGCGGGTTCAGCACCAGCACGTCGGCGGCATCAACGCCAAGTTGGGTCGTCGCGTGTTCAAGAAAAACGTTCAAGGTTATGCGCAGGCCAACGCTGCCGCTGATCGCATTGTCAATTTGGTGCAGCGCTTGAAAGCGTGCGAGGTAGCGTTTGATTTCTTCTTCCGCGCGTTTGCGCTCGGTGATGTCGCGGACAACACTCACGACACACGCCCGTTGCTCCAACTCATCTTTGATTTCTGTGATCGTATTCTCGGTGGGGAAAACGCTTCCATCTTTTCGCCGCATCTGGAATTCGGCATGAAATACCCCAGCCCCATCCAGGGCGGAAAAAAGTTCCCGACCAAAGCGATCGAACCATGACCGATCCACGTGCATGAACTCGGTGGTGCGCCCAATCACGTCTTTCTCTGCATAGCCGAAGATATGCTCTACTGCCGCGTTGCAAGCGATGATCGTTCGGGTTTTGGGTTCGACGACAAGCACGGCATCAGCCAGACTAGCAAAGGTTTTGTCCAACAAGTTTTTGGCTGCGCGCAACGCCTCTTCCGCGCGCTTGCGCTCGATCAGTTCCTGCTCTAACTTACTTTGGTTAGTCTCAAGGTGCCCTGTAATGACTTGAACATAGGCTGAAAATATCAGGACTAATACGATTACACTGAAACGCATATAGATCTCATACGGCGAGGGCGTGAAGATCGATTCAAGGATGTCTGCTTCACGGAAATAAAAAACATCGAACAGGAGATCGAAAATCAGGAAGCAGATACTCAACCCGATGCCTAGCCGGATGAGCCGATATGATTTGCCGATGAGAATTGCGCGAATCGTCTTTATCACAAATTACCTCCATCATATTTCACGGCGTTCGACCTGCGAATATTACAACGCCGCCCGGTTTCTATATGCATCGTATTCGGGCAGTAAGCGATCATATTCCTCATCCATTAACGGCGACGAGACCATGAAATCAGCCGTCGCGCGATTGCAGGCAATGGGAATGTTCCACACGACCGCCATCCGTAAGAGCGCCTTCACATCGGGATCGTGCGACAGCGGCTCCAGTGGATCCCAGAAGAAAATCAAAAAGTCAATCTTACCCTCGACGATTTTCGCGCCAATTTGCTGATCGCCGCCGAGCGGTCCACTTTCGAGTTTGTGAATGGGAAAACCCAGTTCGCGTTCCAGCAACGCGCCGGTCGTGCCCGTGGCATACACCGTGTGATGCGCGAGCAGATCGCGATTGAATTTTGCCCATTCCACCAGATCGCGTTTTTTGTTATCGTGCGCGACCAGCGCAACTTTTTTATCGCGTTCGATCGTTATTCTTTTGTGTGCCACGGTGTCCCCTTGTCTGACAGATTTCCAACCTCTCGGCGCGGATCATGGGAAGTTTCCCCCACAGGCAACGGAGAAATTCTTTCTTTCGCTTCCATCTGACCATAGGACAGGGCGAAAATTATTCGCTGCCGGAAAATCATTGTACTCAACCAAGATTTCAACGCTGGGCGTGACCGCGCAGGCAGTCACGTGATTTTGTAACCCGGGTGTCCACGACCCAAGCATGAGTTCGTGCACGCCGGGGGTAAGCTGCGCCGATAGAGCAGATGTTTGTCCGAGAGGGCTTTTCGTCTCTGGAGCATAAACGGATAATCGGAAACGACTGCCGGGAACCAGCGACTCGGCGAGGGTGTTGCACACTCCGACGCGGAACTGCCGCGGGGTTGGATCCCAAATCAAACTGGGAAGCGGCTCGATGTAAATGACGTACAGCCCCCGCTGTCCCTCTGCATTCGATGGGCAGGTTGTGACTGGGCTGGCGGCGGGAATCGGGTTTGTCGTATTTGGGCGAGTCGGGGTTGGGACTGGGCTGGCGGTGAGACTTGGGTCAGTCGTATTTGGGCGAGTCGGGGTTTGCGTCCGCGCCTCTGTTGGCGCGGGCGGAGAACTCGCAACTGCCGGTAACACGGTAGCGGCGATTGTCGGATTCGTCGCCGGCACCGCGCACGCGACGAGGGCTTGCGCCAATGCAAACAAGAAACAGATTTGCTTGATACTCTTCATGAATCATGACCTTTACGGATTGAATTTTTTTGATTTGGATAGATTGCAGATAACGCGGAACCCCTCGCAACGGCACGCCTGATGAAAAGGCGCATGCGTGCCGTTGCCGAGGGGCGTGTGATGCCGCTCATGCGCGCCGTTGCCGAGGGGCGTGTGATGCCGCTCATGCGCGCCCAGAACAACGGGACGTGGTCGCGCATGAAAACGGCAGCGGGGAAACGGAAGTCTCAGTCCATCACAATTTTGTAAGGGCGAGCGCTCTAGCGCGTTTTCCCCTCGAAAAGTCGGCGTTAGAGAACGCCTTCCCCTTCCAATCTGATGTTAGAGAACGCCTTCCCCTTCCAATCTAATGGACTGAGTCTACTTGCCGAGCAGAATGAGAACACCGGCGGCGATCGCGAGGATCGCGACCACAATGCTCAACTGCCCCAGACTGATAAACGCACTAACTCCCACGACGATCAGGTAGATCGCCAGCAAGAGCATTCCCAGGTTCTTTGTGATATTCATTTCGTTCATCTCCTTGTATGAGAATTGCGATTCGGAATGCCGCGATACTTTTTACGAGCCTCCGCGGATCGAGTCGCATGATTGATTACTTGCCGTTGAACCGACTGAGAACAGATCAGCAGTTTGGGCTTATGCCTGTTTCTCCTCTCTTGACTCGCCTCTAGCCATCTGTCGGAGAACCCTTGTA
>JACQGS010000039.1 GCA_016199405.1 Chloroflexota bacterium
CCTTCGCTTGCATTATACAACTTGGGCGAAGCGTGTCAAACGATTTCGCAAGTTGACCCATTCGTGTATTCGCGTCCATTCGTGGTTCCTTCTCACACCGCCCCTGCCTCCCTCAACTTCTGAATCTCCTCATCGCTCAATCCCACGATCTCTCTCAACACCTCCCCCGTATGCTCGCCCAACAACGGCGGCGGCAACGTGATGCGCGCCGGCGTGCGCGATAATTTCAGCGGCGTGCCCACAAGTTTGATTTTGCCAGCGGTCGGGTGCGGCATCTCGATCAGCATTTCGCGGCGCAACACTTGCGCGTCTTGAAAAACCTGCTCGATCGAATTGATCGGTCCGCACGGAATGCCCTCCGCTTGCAGCAGCGCAAGCCAAGCGGCTGAATCGCGCGCCGCGAAAACTTTTTCCAATGCCGGAATCAACGCGGTGCGATTCTCAACGCGCGCCGGATTCGTCGCAAAACGCGCGTCGCGGGCAAGATCGTCACGTTCGATCAGCGCGCAAAATTTTTGCCATTGCCGATCCGCGCCGATGGCGACGACGATCGAGCCGTCGCGCGTGGTGAACGCTTGATACGGCACGATGGTCGCGTGCGCGTTGCCGTAGCGCTGGGGCGCGTTGCCGGAAATCAGATAACTGCTCGCCACATTCGCAAGCCACGCGACTTGAGAATCGAGCAACGCCACGTCAATGAACTGTCCCCCGCCGCTTTTTTCGCGCTCGTACAGCGCGGCAAGAATCGCGTTCAGCGCGAACAAGCCGGTCGTAATGTCCGCAATCGCCACGCCCACCTTCATCGGCGCGCCGTCCGGCTCGCCGGTGATGCTCATGATCCCGCCTTCCGCTTGCGCGACAAAATCATAACCGGCGCGATCTTTGTACGGACCTGTCTGCCCGTAGCCGGTGATCGCGCAATAGATGAGGCGCGGATTGAGTTCCTTCAGTTCCCCGTATCCCAATCTCCAGCCATCCATCGTCCCGACTTTGAAATTCTCGACCAGCACATCTGCGCCGCTCGCCAACTTTCGCGCGATTTCGCGCCCTTTCGCGTCTTTCAGATTCAGCGTGATACTCTTTTTGTTGCGATTGGCGCCCAAATAATACGCGCTCTCGCCGCCGGCAAACGGCGGACCCCATTGCCGCGTATCGTCGCCGTCCAGCGATTCGATCTTGATCACCTCCGCGCCGAGATCGCCGAGCATCATCGTGCAGTACGGACCGGCGAGCACGCGCGAAAAATCTATCACGCGTACGCCGTCGAGCGGGTGTTTGTTTAGCATGGGAATTGCCCTCCCGTGAAAATATTGAACGCGCAGAACATTGTACGAGCCGATAAGCGCAAGTCAAGATTAATATGTCATTTCGAGCCGCGTACGTTGCGGCGAGAAATCTCGTTGTGACTGAGAAAACGAGACTTTTCGCGGAGTTCACACTGAGCGAAGCGAATGTGCTCGAAGTCAGAGCTTGTGCAAAGTCCATTGACAGGAAGGGTAGAAGGCAGCCGCGCTGCCGTTTTGCTCACGCCCAGCGCGGCTGGGCTGCCCACCCATATTTTGAAACACGACTTTGCACAAGCCGTGCGAGTACTAATACGCCATTGAGGATGTTCAAGCGCGCGTGCTAGAATGTTACTGTAATTAGTTTGAAACGGAGAATGGAATGCAGAATGCAATTGCGCGTAGAATTTTGCTAATGGGCTTGGCAGGCGTCTTCTCGATCGGATTGGCGCTGCCGATCTTTCCGGATCCACCGCACGCGTTTGCGCTTTCAAATCCGTGCGCGCTCGACCCCAACAATATTTTCGCTAACGGGACGTTGGCGCCGGGACATTCGACTCCGTACGGTCTTGTCGCGGATGGCTGGGAATCATTTGTTTTTACTGGCATGCCGCCGCAATTCAACGTCGTGGACAACGAAAAGATTGATCCGCATTGGTCGCAGCAAGTCTTTTCAGCGAATACCTTTGATGCCGGGATTCAGCAAACGGTGTGGAATCTCCAGCCGGGCGTGAACTATTGGTATCGGCTCGGCTACAGTCTGGCTGCCAAATCTTACAATGGTCCGAATGTCCGCGTCAATACGATTGGCAGAAAGATCGGCGTGGATCCAACGGGCGGCAACGATCCCCAATCGCCGAATGTGATCTGGGGTCCCGATTTGTTCGACGGCAATGTCGCGGTCAACCGCCCTGAAATGACGATGGTGTTCACCGCCCGCTCCGATCACGCGACGATCTTCTTGCGCGCGATGGCAACTGATGGCTCAAGCGGCGAAAATCGCGTTTGGTTCGACGCCGTCTGCGGCGAAGCACGACCCGATCTGCCGCCTTCGACCCCGCTCGCTGGAACAACAACAGCGACACCGACGACAACCACCTGCCTGCCGACAATTCGCGCGACGATTTCTGTCGGCGCTCATCCCAAGGCGATTACGATTGATCCGGCGACTCACCGCGTGTTTGTTGGATTGTTTGATTCATCCGCGGTGGCGGTGATTGACACCACGACGAATCAACGCACGGCGGGGTGGCTGACCGATGGGTTAGGGAACGCCAACGGACTCACGTTTGCGAACGGTCGGGTCTACATGACGAAACGGAACAACGCAAACGTTTCGTTGATCGACGCGTCAACGGGGAACTTTCTTGGCAATGTGAACGTGGGCAATCTGCCCTTCGGCGCGAGCGCGGCGAACAATCGAGTGTGGATCGCGAATTTTGCTGATGGGACTGTTTCGGTGATTGATACGATATCGTCCCAGACAATCGCCAAGACAATGGTTGGGCAGTATCCCGCGCTCGTTGCGACAATGAATGATCAGGCGTACGTTTCAGTGATGGCTGGCGGCGTTGCGATCGTCGGCGCGGATGGGTCTCTGCGCGGCAAAATCACCGCGCTCGGCACGGGAATGTTTGGAATTGCCACGAATAGCGCCACGCGCCGCGTTTACGCCGCGAGTCGAGACAAGAATACGATCAGCGTGATTGATGCGGATACCAACGCGGTCGTGCAATCGGTGACGGAACCGTTCACGCCGTACGCCGTCGCGGTCAATCCCAACACGAATCATTTGTTCGAGATTCTTGCCGATGTCAATCGCGCGCGCGTCCGCGACGCAACAACGCTCGCGCTCATTGCCGATCTGCCTATCGGCATCCAGGGCGAAGGCGGCGGCGACGGCATTGCGGTTGTAGATAATCAAGTTTACGTCTCCAACAATGGCGCCGGAACGGTCAGCGTGATTTCAGATTCCTGCGACGTCACGCCAATGCCCACGCCGACCGCGACGCGCACCGCTACGCCCGTAGTGATTAATACCGCAACGAGCACGCCCACCGCACCGCCGATTTTCACGCCAACGCCGACGCGAACAGCGACCATAACTCCATCGGCTACACTCATCCCGCCGACGCGCACGGCAACCGTAACTCCACCGGCAACAGTCATTCCGCCGACGCGCACGGCAACCACAACTCCACCGATTACACTCATTCCGCCGACTCGAACGAATACGCCTTTCGCCGGATGTGCGCCGTCTGTCATAAACCAAATCTCAGTCGGAACGCATCCGAAAGGCATCGCCGGCGATCCAATCGCCAAGCGCATTTTTGTTGGGCTTTTCGATTCTTCGAGCATCGCGGTGATTGCTGCCGACACGAATCAAAAGATAGCAACCTGGTCCACCAACAATACGGGTCACACAAACGGGGTCGCGGTTACGAATGGGCGCGTGTTTGCGACGATGCGGGATTCGGCGAGCGTCTCGATCCTAGACGCGTCAAGCGGCGCGTGGATCGCGAACCGCGCGGTGGGCGCGTTGCCGTACGGTGTCGGTGCGGCGAACGGACGTGTTTGGGTCGCCAACTTTTTGTCGCGCTCGGTTTCGGTGATTGACGCGGCGACGACGAATGTCCTCGCGACCGCGCAGATCGGCGATTATCCGGCATTGGTCGCGACGACAAATGATGTGGCTTTTGTTGCTTATGGGGGCGGCGGCGTGGCGAGTGTTGCGAGGAATGGGGCAATCGTCAAGAATCTTGTAGCCCTGGGTCCGGGTTCGTATGCCGTTGCAGTTGATGTCGCGAACAACCGTCTCTTTGTTTCCAATCGCGACAGCAATCAGATTAGTGTGGTGGACACAATCAAGAGCGTCGTGATCCAGCGCGTAACATTGCCCGCGACACCCTACGCGCTCGCCTTCAACCCGGATACAAATCGTTTGTTCATTATCCTTCCGGATCTCGCGCAGGTTGACGTGCGCGATGCGGCGACGCTGAGTCGGATCGCGCTACTCTCAGTGGGTCCGCAGGGTGACAACGGCGGCGATGGAATCACGGTGATGAGCGGACGCGTCTATATTGCCAACAATGCCGCTGGAACGGTCACCGTGATCCAAGATAACTGTCCGCGATAGTTTTCGATAGACGCAGTCCATCACAGATTTGAAGGGGCAGGCGTTCTCTAACGCCGCTTTTC
>JACQGS010000047.1 GCA_016199405.1 Chloroflexota bacterium
CAGTCCATCACAATTTCATAAAGGGGGAGCGCTCTCTAGCGCGTTTTCGCCCGAAAAGCGGCGTTAGAGAACGCCCGCCCCTTCAAATCTGTGATGTACTGTGACTAGCAATTTTCAGTTTGCAACTTGCATCTTGCGACTTGCTACTGACTTGGCGTCGGCGTGCGCGTAGGACGCGGAATGGCAGTCGCGGTCGGCGTCGGTTCTTGCGTAATATCGGAGGGCGTGAATTTTTTCAGAATCAACACAAACTCGAGCCGCGAAAAATCTACGCTCGGCTGAATATCCGCTTCCTGAAAGAGTTCGATGTCGCGCTTGCGCACCTGTGTTACTTGACCGATCAACAATCGCTTTGGAAAATTTCCGCCGATGCCGGACGTGAGAATCAAATCGCCTTCGCGGATCGCTTCGCCTTGCGGGACATATTTGATGACGAGTTGCCCGTTCACCGTGCCTTGCACGACGCCGGTCGCGCGCGTGGATTGCACGACCGCGTTGACCGAACTGGACGGATCGATCATTAGCAAAACTTTTGCCCATTGCGCGCCGACGGCGGTGACGCGTCCCGCCAATCCTTGCGGCGTCACGATCGGCATGCCGGGCTTGACGCCTTGCGCGCTGCCTTGATCGACGATGAGCGTGTAAATGAGATTCGAGGGATCAAGTGCGGTGACGTGCGCGAGATCGGGATTGCGTTGCAAAACGGTTCCGCCGGTCAGATCGTAATCCGGCGCGGCTTGCTTAAAGCCCAACTGCTGGCGCAACAGCAAATTCTCTTTTTCCAATTCGGTCATCCGCGCCGTTTGTGACTTGTAGGCATCCACTTGATTCTGCAACTCGACGATACGCGCGCGCAACACCGCGGGGTCTTGCAAATTGCCGGCGAGATCCGCGGCGCCGGTGCGCGCGCTTTGCGCGCCGCCGATGAACGGCTGCAACAACGCCAACGCGATATCTTGGAACGGCTGCAAAATTCCAAACGGATTCAGGACGAGAAGCGCCAGCCCCATCAGGAGAAAGAAAAAAACGAGCGGCGTGCGATTGCGCGACGGGGAGTACATTTTAGCGGCGGATCGGCTTGCGCGGCGCGGAAATAATCTTGTGTAAGGTGTCGAGTTCTTCCAAAATAATCCCGGTGCCGCGCACGACCGCAGTGAGCGGATCCTGCGTCACGTACACCCGGATGCGCACTTCTTGCGTCAGGCGCTCCGCGATGCCGCCCAACAGCGCGCCCCCGCCCGCCAGCCCGATCCCAAACTTCATCAAGTCGGCGACCAATTCCGGCGGCGTCTCGTCAATCGTCGTTTTCAGCGCCTCGATGATTTGATTCACTGGATTCGCGAGCGCCTCGCGAATTTCGACGCTGGACACTTCAATCGCTTCGGGCAAGCCGGTAATCAAGTTGCGCCCGCGCATCATCTCCGTGCCTTCGTTGACGAGCGGAAAGACCGAGCCAATCTTTAATTTGATTTCTTCCGCCATCCGTTCGCCGATTAGCAAATTATATTTCTCGCGCGCATACCGGATGATCTCTTCGTCCATTTCATCGCCGGCGATACGAATCGAGCGGCTCGTGACGATGCCGCCGAGCGCAAAGACTGCCATCTCCGTCGTCCCGCCGCCAATATCCACGATCATACTGCCGATCGATTCGGTGATCGGCAATTGCGATCCGATTGCCGCCGCCATCGGCTCTTCGACCAAAAACACTTCGCGCGCGCCGGCGTTGATCGCCGCGTCGTGCACCGCGCGTTTTTCCACTTCGGTTACGCCGCTCGGAATGCCGATCACGATGCGCGGGCGCGCCGGCAACGGCAAGAGCGTGTGATTGTGAACGCGCGTGATAAAGTATTCGAGCATCTTTTCCGTGACGTCGAAATCGGAAATGACGCCGTCGCGCAGCGGGCGAATCGCGACAATATCCGCCGGCGTGCGCCCAACCATATGCTTGGCTTCCGAGCCAATCGCCAGCACGCGCTTGCTGCGTTTTTCGATCGCGACGATAGACGGCTCGTTGATCACGATGCCGACGCCGCGCACGAGCACGAGCGTGTTCGCCGTGCCGAGATCGATGCCAATGTCGCGGGAAAAGAGACCGAGGAATGAGTTGAGAGGACTGAACACGGACAAATTATACCACAAGAACCCGGAATGAAAAACGGGGCGAAATATTTCGCCCCGTTTGTGTCCGTATTGACTCTATTTCTTTTCTTCTTTTTTCGATTCGGCTGGCTTTTTCGCATCGCCGGGCTTTTTGGCTTCGCCACCGGCAGCCGGCGCTTCGCCTTCCGCGCCTTCTTCTTCGATCTTGCCCTTCTTGATCACTTCGACTTCGGTTGTTGCCACTGGCGCGACGGTCTCGATCACTTCTTCCTTGACCGGCACGACCTTCGCGATCATCTCCGTGCGCGCGGTCATGATTTCAAACTGCTCGCCGAGTTGGAGATCACCGACGAGCAAACTCTTGTGCAATTCCACGAGGACGGAAACGTCCACCAAGAAATTCGGCACGAGATCGGCGGGCAAGACGCGCACATCCAACGAATCAATGCCGTGAATCAAAACGCCTTCGCCGCGCGTGACGACCGGCGACGTGCCGGCGAGGACGATCGGGATTTGCGTGTGAATTTTTTCCGTCATGGAAACTTCTTGAAAATCCACATGCACGAATTTGCCGCTGATCGAATTGCGCTGAATTTCGCGGGTCAAGACCAGCCGCTCGCCGCCGTCGTTTTCAACGGTCAGTTTGATCAAGCGGTTATGTCCGGCTTTGACGATCACTTGCCGGAGCAATTTCTCTTCGATTTGAATCGAAACGGTTTTTTCCAAATGGCGTCCGTATAAAACTGCCGGAATCCAGTCCGCGCGGCGCAGTTGGCTGACTTGCTTGCCCTTCACCGTACGCGGTTGTGCTGTCAACAAAATTTCTTCCATCAGGTTGAATGCCTCTCTTGAATTAACGATGAGCATTGTAATCGCAAGGCAGCATTTAGTCAAATTGTTCCGCCCGAATGCGTCTCGCCGGCGCGTCCCTCAGAATTGTTTGCTCTCACTTCGCTCCTATGCTACTATGCGTTTATGCGCTGGCTTGCCTCGCGATTTGTTTTTCTTGCGCTCGGCGTTTTTCTTTTTGCCGCGTGCGCGCAAACTTCCAAGCGCGTCGTCCTCGCCGTGGATGGGACGCAGCGCGTCGTGGACACGCAAGCGGTGACGGTGCAGGATTTTCTGCGCGAGCAATCCGTCGCGCTCGGCGACAACGATCGCGTCGACCCGCCGGTCTATGCCGAGATCGGGCGCAGCGCGGCGATTACGATCACGCGCGTCGAAATCAAAACCGAAACTGAGCGTTTGCCGCTGCCGTTCACGCGTAAACTGATCAAGGACGAGGCGTATCCGGAAAATCAAATGCGCGTGATCCAACTCGGTACGAACGGCGCGTTAGAAATCACGTACGCGATTACGCGCGAGGACGGCGTCGAGACCGCGCGGCGCGAAACCGCGCGCAAAACGCTTAGCCCGCCCAAAGACGAAATCCTCGCGCTCGGCACGCAAGGCAGTCTGCCGACTGTTTCACTCGCGAGCGGAGCGGTGATCTATTTGGCGAACGGCAACGCGTGGGTGATGCGCCATTCCAATCAAGACAAACGCCCGCTCACCATCACCGGCGATCTCGACGGCAGAGTCTTTTCGATTTCGGCGGACGCGCGCGTTTTGCTTTTCACGCGCGCGGCGGAAGAAGAATCGAGCGCGCTGAATTCTCTGTGGGTCGTGGATACGCTCGTGCTTGGCGAAACCGCGCGCGCATTGCCGATCAAGGACGTGATCGCGGCGCAGCTCGCGCCGGATGCGCGCACGCTCGCGTACTCGACCGGCGTGAAAGTTGCCGGCGCGCCGGGTTGGAAAGCGAATAATGATTTGATTGTGGTTGGCGTGGACGCGAATCTGAATCTCGTTGCGCCGCGCCAAGTGATTTGGAAAGCGTCTATTCCGGGCGCGTTGGGTTGGTGGGGCGGAAATCTCGCGTGGTCGCCGGATGGGCGCGCGCTCGCATACGCGTTCCCATCCGAAATCGGTTATACCGATGTGCCGGCGCGCGCGGCGAACGCGAAAACCGAAACGATCGAAACGCTCGCGCCGCGCAAGCCGCTAAAAAGATTTGCGCCGTTCGCGACGCACGCGGATTGGGTGTGGCTGCCGTCGCTGGCGTGGTCGCCGGACAATCGGTTCATCGTTTCCGTCGTGCACGCGCCGTTGGAAAATCCGAATGTGGCGAGCGAGAATTCGGCGTTTGAAGCGTGGGCGTTCTCGCGTGATGGCGCGGTCAGCGCGCCGCTCGCGAAACAAATCGGGATGTGGGCGTTCCCGCAGTGGTCGCCACCGGATGAAAAACGCGACAGCCGCATCGCGTTCGGCATCGCGCTGTCGCCGAGCGACAGCGAACGCAGTCGTTACGCGCTGGCGGTGATGGATCGCGATGGCGGAAACAAAAAACAATTTTTTCCGACCGGCGCGAATGAAAGTGGATTGTTGGTGCCCCACGTCGCGTGGTCGCCGAATGCGAAACAATTGATCGCGGTGCGCGATGGTGATTTGTGGTTGTACGATTTCGCCTCAAACAAATGGGCGCAATTGACCGCGAATGGCGCGAGTTCATTGCCGCGCTGGGGAAGGTGAAAAAGAAAAAGGCAAAAGCGAAAAGCTAAAAGCTAAAAGTAGGTCGTGAGATGATAGGATGACAAGAAATGAAAATTGCAATCCTCTCTGATGTTCACGGCAACACTATCGCGCTCGACGCTGTGCTGAATGACATTCAAGCAAACGGACGCGTTGATGAATACTGGGTTCTCGGCGATCTCGCCGCGATTGGCTACGACCCAGTCGGCGCGATCGAACGCGTCGCGGCGTTGCCAAACGCGCGTGTGATCCACGGGAACACCGACCGATACCTCGTCAATGGTCATCGCCCAGGACCATCACTTGCGGAAGCGATCCAAGACCCGCGGCTTTTGCCGACCCTCGTCGAGACCGTCGCAAGTTTCGCGTGGACGCAAGGCGCGCTCGCGAAAACGCGTTGGCTGGATTGGCTCGCCGCGCTCCCGCTCGATCATCGCGTCACTTTGCCCGACGGCACGCGCGTGCTCCTCGTCCACGCCTCCCCCGGAACAGACGATGGCAGCGGAATGCATCCGGGTGTAAGCGATACGGAATTGGAATTGCTTTTCAGAAATTGTGACGCGGATTTGGTTTTTGTCGGACACACGCATTGGGCAGCGGATCGGCGCGCGGGAAATGCGCGCGTGGTGAATCCGGGGAGCGTGAGCAATCCATTTCCGCCCGATTTACGCGCGAGTTATGTGTTGCTCAATGCCGACGCAACCGGTTATCGTTTTGAGCATTGCCGCGTGGATTACGATCACGAAGCAGTGATCGATCAAGTGAAACGCGTGCGGCATCCGGCGGGCGAGTACATCGTGCGGTACATGCGCGGAGAAAACATATCACCGTGGATGAAAACTTAGCCAATGAAAATTCGTCCCCCCATTTTCTTCGCGACTTATCTCCTGATCCTCGCCGTCACGATATCTGTCGCGATTCTAGGAATTCTCAACACGCAGACGATCACGCGCGGCGTCGCGTACCCCGCATCGGAAACCGTGCGCGCCCCGATGCAAATCGGCGTGAATGCGTCGCTCGAACAATACGCGAGCGACGCGGATTTACGCCGCGCGCTTGGGTTGATTCGCGACAGCGGCGCGTCGTGGGTGCGCCAATTTTTTTATTGGAACGACATCGAGCCGCGCGCGGGCGAGTATCGATGGGAGAAATGGGATCGCCTCGTCGCGCGCGCGGATGAGTCTGGCTTGCATCTCGTCGCGGTGATCACGACGACGCCGGCGTGGGCGCGCGATGCGGGCGAAGCCGATTTGCTTTACGCGCCGCCGGCAAATCCGGCAGATTATGCGCGATTCGTCGCGGCATTTGTGCGGCGATATGGTAGAGACGACCTGACAGGTCGTCTCTACATCCAAATTTGGGACAACCCGAACGTCCATCCCTTTTGGGGACGCCGCAACGCCGATCCGATCGAGTATGTCGCGCTCCTGCGCGCGTCGGCACGCGCCGCGCGCGCGGCGAATCCCAAAGTGAAAATTATTTCTGCCGGACTTGGTTACAGTTCGGAATTGATTCGCGGGCATCCGGATTTTTCTGACGTGCTGTATTTGCGCGGGATGTACGATGCCGGCGCGCAAGACTCCTTCGATATTCTCGGCGCAAAAGCGCACGGGATGTGGAGCGGACCCGAAGATCGCCGCGTCGGCATGGAGGTGTTCAATTTCTCGCGTGTGATTTTGTTGCGCGAAGAGATGCTCGCGCGCGGCGACGACAAGCCGGTGTGGGCGGTCGAGATGGGGTGGAACGCGTTGCCGCGTGACTGGCGCGGCGCGCCGTCGCCGTGGGGCAGCGATGCGGAAGAAACGCAAAGCGACCGCTTGCAGCGCGGCATTGCGCGCGCGCGGAGCGAATGGAATTGGATGCCCGCGCTCTTCGTTCAGCATTTGCAACCCAACGCGCGCGCCGACGACCCTGTCAGGGGCTTTGCGCTCCTCGATCAAAATTTTCAGCCGCGCGTAGCGTACACCGCGCTGAAAAATGCCATCGCCGCGCCGGTCGTGCCGGCGACGTTTGATTTCACGCGATTTTATTTTGGGATCGGGTTGCTGGCTATTGCCGGCGCGTTGGCGGTTTGGCGCGGCGCAAAATATTTTCCGGCGGTCGGATGGATTGACGCGTGGCAAGGGGCGCGCGCGCGCTTTGTCACGTTGCCGCAAATTACGCAATACGCAATCCTCATTACGACCGCCGCCGCGTTTTATTTTTCGCCGAACGCGATTTTGAATTTCGCGCTGCTTGCCCTGCTCGTCCTACTCTTCTCGTTTCGCCTCGATCTCGGCTTATGCCTCGCCGTATTTTCCATTCCGTTTTATCTTTTGCCCAAAAACCTTTTCGGCGGCGCGCAATTTTCGATGATCGAGTTGTTGACGTTGGCGGCAGTCGCGGCGTGGGGCGTGGAGCAGGTTGCAAGTCGCAAGTGGCAAGCCGAAGGTCGCAAGTCGCAAGTCGCAAGCCGCAAGTGGCAAGTCGCAGGCATTCTGCGCCTTGAGGCTTGGAGCTTGCGGCTTGAATCTTTAGACTGGGCTGTCATCGCGTTCGTCTTGCTCGGCGCGCTCTCGGTCAAGCTCGCCGCGAATTTTGGCGTCGCGAATCGCGAATTTCGCGTGATGGTGATTGAACCAGCGTTGCTCTACCTGCTCATTCGTTTTTCCAAGTTGCAGCCGCGCGATCTGAATCGCCTTGCGCATTCGTTTATTTTGTCCGCCGTCGCGGTATCGCTCATCGGACTCTACCAATTGCTATTTACCGATTACGTGATTGTTGGCGAAGGCGTGCGGCGGGTACTCGCGGTCTACGGCTCGCCGAATAATCTCGCGTTGTACTTGGAACGCGCGTTGGTGCTGGCGATCGCGCTGGCGGTGTTTGCCGGCAATGAGCGGCGATTAAAAGTCGCGGCTACAACATCACAAAGCCCGCCTGCGCGGGCTGAGCCGACGCAGGTCGGCTTCGCGCTATGGTCGAAGCGACTTCAGTCGCCGTATTTATTTGCGCTCATCATCGCGCTGTGCCTGTATTTCACGTATTCGCGTGGCGCATGGCTGATCGGATTGCCGGCGGGGTTGCTCGCGCTGGGGCTGATGGGCGGCGCGCGCGCGCGGCGTGCGGTCATCGCGCTGGTGATTGTGGGGGGACTCGCGCTGATTCCGTTTTTGCAAACCGAACGCGCGCAATCGCTCTTTCAGTCCGGCACCGGCACCGGCTTTTTCCGCACGAGCGTTTGGCAGTCCGCGCTCGCGATGATTCGCGATCATCCGGTTTTGGGCGTCGGGCTGGATAATTTTTTGTACGAATATCCGAAATATATGAATCCGGACGCGTGGCGCGAACCGAACCTCTCGCATCCGCACAATATTGTTTTGGATTTTTGGACGCGGCTCGGCATCGCCGGCGTAGCGGTGCTAATCGTAATGGTCGTCGAGTTTTTCCGCGCGGGAGCAAGGGCAAGCACGAGGCTTGCGCCTACGCGCGGTTTGGTGATCGGCTTGGTTGCGAGTATGACCGCCGCGCTCGCGCATGGGATGATTGATGCGGCGTACTTTTACGTGGACCTTGCGTTCGTGTGGATGATGATGTTTGCAATGATGGCTGAAGTTTCGAGATTGGATGTTGGAGGTTAGAGGATGGAAGTTAGCGGTTGGATTGTCGCAGGCGCTTCCAACTTCTATCTTCCAACCTCTAAATCCACTTGTCATTTTCTTTTTCATCGTGTATATTGATTTCAAAGTCGGCATCGCTTGTGGAGGTATAAACACCGATGCGTATATTGATTACTGGAGGCGCGGGCTTTATCGGCTCGCACCTGTGCGATCATTTTCTTGCGCGCGGCGATGAAGTGATCGCGATGGACAATTTTTTGACGGGCAGTCCGGACAATATTGCCCATTTGCAAAAACACCCGCGTTTCAAATTCATCCGGCAGGACGTGACCGAGTTTATCCGCGTCGATGGGTATCTCGATGCCGTCCTGCATTTTGCTTCTCCGGCAAGCCCGCGTTCGTACATCGCGTATCCGATTCAAACGCTCAAGGTCGGCGCGCTCGGCACGCACAAGGCATGCGGCTTGGCGCGCGGCAAGGGCGCGCGTTTTTTGTTGGCGTCGACGTCCGAAGTGTACGGCGATCCGCTCGTGCATCCGCAACGCGAAGATTATTGGGGCAACGTCAACCCGATCGGTCCGCGCGGCGTGTACGACGAAGCCAAAAGATTTGCGGAGGCGATGACGCTCGCGTATCGCCGCGCGCATAATGTGGACACGCGCATCGTCCGCATTTTCAATACGTACGGTCCGCGCAACGCGCTCGATGATGGACGCGTCGTGCCGAACTTTGTCGCGCAGGCGTTACGCGGCGAGCCGCTCACTGTGCATGGCGACGGCGCGCAAACGCGTTCGTTCACCTACGTCTCCGATCTCGTGGATGGCATCGCGCGCTTGCTCGCTTCGAGTGAAGCCGAACCGGTGAATATCGGCAATCCAAACGAGATGACGATTCTGACGTTCGCAGAAAAAATTAACGCGATCACCGGCAATTCCGCCGGCATCATCTATCAACCGCGCGGCGTTGACGATCCGAATCGCCGCTGTCCGGATATTTCCAAGGCGCGCCGCGTGTTGGGCTGGGAACCGAAAGTCAGTTTGGACGCCGGGCTAGAAGAGACGATTGCGTATTTTGCGGCGAAACTGAAAAAATAAGTGAATCAAGTTGCGTTGACGCGGCAGAGTGCAAACAGAATCTGGATCGCACTCGCGGCGGTTTTGGTTGCGGGCGCGCTGATTGTTTTGCCGATTCCGTCCGCCGTTGCTGTCGTCGGCGGCGCGCTCGCGTTGCTCGCGTGCGCGCGGTGGAACGAGTTCGCGCTGTATGCGCTGATCTTGGCGATTCCGTACGGATCGTGGTTTCCGATCTCCATCGGCGTCGGCAACTTGACCGCCGCCGATTTTCTCGCGGCGTTCTTGCTCCTCTTGTGGCTCGCGCGCATGATTGCGCGCGAACGCGCGATCCGCGTGCATCTGCCGCCGCTCGCGTTGCCGTTCGCAATTTTTTTAGCCGTCGCGTTCGCATCGTTCACGGTTGCCGCGTCGTACGACGCGGCGGCGAAAGAATGGGTCAAGTGGCTGGAGATGTTCGCGCTGTATGTTTGGGCGGCGAACAATTTGGATCGCGTGAAACTCGAACGCGCGCTCGGCGTATTCTTGATCGCGGGACTTTCCGAAGCGGCGATTGGCATTTACCAATTCACTTTCAGAGTCGGTCCACCCGGCTTTACGCTTTTCGAACGCTTCATGCGCGCGTACGGCACGTTCGAACAACCGAATCCGTACGCCGGTTATCTCGCGCTGATCATCCCGATCGCGTTTGGAATCGCGTTTTGGTTCGTCACAAGTCGCACGCTGCCGGTTCCAAGTCACAAACTGCGACTTGAGACTTGGGGCTTGGGACTTGCGGCTTGCGTCGCGCTCGCCGGAATGCTCGCCGCGCTGGCGATGAGTTGGTCGCGCGGCGCGTGGTTTGGTATGGCGGCGGCGTTGATCGCGACGGTGGTTGCGCAATCGCGCCGCGCGTTTTTGTTCGTCAATGTGGGCGCGCTTCTGCTCGCCGCGATTATCTTTCTGGGCAGTCTCAATTTGATTCCGGATTTTGTCACCGAGCGGTTTGCCGGCATCACGGATTATTTTGGAATTTTCGATGTGCGTGGTGTGCCGGTGGACGACGCGAATTTTGCGGTCGTCGAGCGGATGGCGCATTGGCAAGTCGCCGCGGATATGTTGGCGGATCATCCGTGGCTCGGCGTTGGTTTTGGGAATTACGCCGTCGCGTATCCGGCGTACGCGCTGCCGCATTGGAGCGATCCGTTGGGGCACGCGCACAATTATTTGTTGAACGTCGCGGCGGAAACCGGCATCGCCGGCGCGCTCGCGTACGTATTGTTATGGGGCGCGGCGTTTTGGCAGAGTTGGCGCGCGGTGCGCGGCACGCGCGGTTTGCCGCGCGCAGTTGCCGCTGGCGTCTTAGGCACGTTGATCGCGTTGATAGTACAGAATTCGTTCGACAATTTGTTCGTACATTCAATGCAGATGCAAGTTGGAATGGGGCTGGGGATTGTCGCGTATCTGAATTGGGCGCGGGATGCAAATGAGTAATTGGCAATTTGTAATTCGCAACCCGCTCTCTGCAATCTGCCATCCGCTATGTCATCCGAAATCCGCAATCCAAAATCCAAAATTTTCCCAGGGGGTTCATTGTTGGCTAAACTTTCGGCGCTCGTTGCCACCCATCAAATCGAGCTCACGCGTTTTTTGAAATTCGCGACCGTCGGCGCGCTCGGCGCGATGGTGGATTTCAGCGTGCTAAATTTTCTGATCTTGAGCGGCGGGTGGTCCAAGTTTTTTGCGAATCTTGTTTCGGTCGCGTGCGCGATCCTGAGCAACTTTACCTGGAATCGCGTGTGGACGTATCCCGAATCGCGCGATCACGCGCTGCATATCTCCTTCGGCAAATTCGCGCTCGTCAATTTGGTGGGACTGGGGATCAATCAAATCGTGTTTTTGGCGACCGACGCGTTCATCTTCGATCCGTTGTTCGAGCATCCGCTGGATTACAATTTGGCAAAAGGCAGCGCGATTTTTGTCGTATTGTTTTGGAATTTTGTTGCGAATCGGCTGTGGACTTATCGCGACATTTAGTCGGATAGTCGCTGGCTACCTGACTATCCGACTATCGGACTACCCGACTCATCATGCGAATCGGCATTGACTTTACGGCGGCGTCGCGCGAGCGCGCCGGCATCGGACGTTATGCGCGCGAACTGGTGCGCGCGTTGTCGAGCGTGGATCGCGCCAATCAGTACGTTCTTTTTGTCCCGCGCGATGCGCATCCCGATCTGCTGCGCTTTAATTGGTCCCCCAATTTCTCGATTCGCCGCGCGCCGTTGAACGAGCGTTGGCTCGCGGCGCTATGGCACCGCGCACGCGTGCCGTTGTATATCGAAACGTTCATCGGCTCGGTGGACGTTTTTTATTCGCCGGATTTTTTGCTGCCGCCCACGCGCGCGCGCCGCGCGCTCGTGACCGTGCACGATCTTTCGTACGTCCGCGTGCCGGAGTGTTTCCCCGCGCCGCTTCTCCGCTATCTCAACCGCGCCGTGCCGCGCGCGCTGCGCCGCGCCGATCTGATTCTTGCCGATGCCGCGAGCACCGAGCGCGATTTGATCGACGTCTATCGCGTCGCGCCCGCAAAAATCCGCGTCCTCTATTCCGCCGCCGATGCGCGTTTCCGCGCCGATATTTCCGATGCCGACCGCGCGCGCGTGCGCAAAAAATACGCGCTCGCTGATCCATACATCCTATCTGTCGGAACGCTACAACCGCGCAAAAACTATGTGCGCTTGATTCGCGCCTTCGCGCATCTAACTTCCAACCTCCAAACTCCAACTTCCAATCCCAAAGGGACTTTCAGTCTCCAATTGCTCATCGTCGGCGGGCGCGGCTGGATGTACGACGAGATTTTTCAATCGATTGCCGAACTCACCTTGCAAACGCGCGTGCGCGTGATGGATTTTGTCGCGGAGGCGGATTTGCCCGCGCTCTACGCGATGGCAGAAGCATTTGTCTATCCCTCGCTCTATGAGGGCTTTGGTATTCCGATCTTGGAAGCGATGGCGTGCGGCGCGCCGGTGATTTCGTCCGATAGATCCTCAATGCCGGAAGCCGGCGGCGATGCCGCGCTTTACGTTGACCCGTACGATGTGAATGCGCTTGCCGCCGCGCTCGCGCGCGTGTTGAACGACGGCGCGTTGCGTGATAGGATGCGTGCCCAAGGATTCGAGCAGGCACGCAAATTCTCTTGGGAGAAAGCGGCAGACGAGTTGCGTGCATACCTTGAGGGCAAAAGCTAATCGAAAGACGGAATACGTAATACGCAACACCTGAAAGGGTGTCAGTTTCATCAGAGTGCTCCAATGAGTTCGGGGATGAATCGCACATCGGGCACATGACCGAGATGCAACAGGCGGTTGACATAGCGAAGCCCCAATTGAAATAAA
>JACQGS010000042.1 GCA_016199405.1 Chloroflexota bacterium
ATCTATACCAACCCGCGCGGCTCGACCGGCTACGGCGGCGAGTTTATGCGCGCGGTCTGCAAGGATTGGGGCGGCGGCGATTATCGCGATTTGATGGCGGCGACGGATATCGCGCTGAAAAAATTCGCGTGGATCAACAAAAATCGGTTGGGCGTTTTGGGCGGATCGTACGGCGGCTATATGGCGAGCTGGATCGTGACGCACACGACGCGCTTTAAAGCCGCGATCAGCGAGCGAGCGCTCAACAATTGGGCTTCGTTCACCGGCACGAGCGACATCGGCGCGTTCTTTGGACCCGATTCGGAAATCGGCGCCGAGCCGTGGGAAAATCCGCAAGAATACTTGAATCACTCGCCGCAAACGTTCGTCAAGAATTGCAAAACGCCGACGCTGATTTTGCACAGCGAAAATGATTTCCGCTGTCCCATCGAGCAAGGCGAACAGTTTTATCTCGCGCTGCGAAAATTGCGCGCGCGCACGCAGTTCGTCCGCTTTCCCAACGAGTCGCACAATTTGTCGCGCAACGGCAAGCCGAAGCATCGCCAAGAAAGATTGGAGCGAATGGTCGAGTGGTTCAAGCGGTACGTGTGAAGGCGTCACAGGTCTCAGGTTTCAGGTCTCAAAGATCGCCTGCGACCTGTAACCTGTGACTTGTGACTTGAAACCTGATCATGAAACGCGTCCTTATCATCGGCGGCGGCATCGTGGGACTCGCGACGGCGTACAAATTGGGCAAGCGGTTTCCGCATTTGCAAATCACGCTGCTCGAAAAAGAACCACGCGTCGGCGCGCATCAGAGCGGCAACAATTCCGGCGTGATGCATTCCGGACTGTACTACAAACCCGACTCGTCCAAAGCCAAACTCGCCGTGAGCGGCTTGCGCGAGATGACCGCGTTCTGCCGCGAAAATAATATCCCGCACGATGTCTGCGGCAAGCTCGTCGTGGCGACCGACGCCAGCGAATTGCCTCGTCTGAAAATGCTGATGGAGCGCGGCGCGCAAAACGGTTTGGAGAATTTGCGTTGGCTGAATTCGGACGAGATTGCCGAATTCGAGCCGCATGCGCGTGGCGTCGCGGCATTGCGCGTTCCGCAGACCGGCATCGCCGATTATCCGCGCGTGTGCGAGGTGTTGGCGCAGAAGATCGCTGAGCAAGGCGGGCGCGTGGTGACCAGTGGAGAGGTAAAGCAGTTATCAGTTATCAGTAATCAGTGGATTGCGCAGACGACCGCCGGTGATTTTGCCGGCGATTTCTTATTGACGTGCGCGGGCTTGCACGCGGATCGCGTCGCGGAACTCGCCGGCGAAGCGCGCGGGATACGCATCGTGCCGTTTCGCGGCGAATATTATCGCTTGAAAAAATCGCGCGCGCATATGGTGCGGAATCTGATTTATCCGGTGCCCGATCCGCGCTTTCCGTTTCTCGGCGTGCATTTCACGCGGCGGGCATGCGGCGGCGTCGAGTGCGGACCGAACGCGGTGCTGGCATTCGCGCGCGAGGGTTATCGCAAAACAGATTTCAACGCGCGCGATTTGATGGATGCGGCGTCCTATTCTGGATTTTGGCATTTGATCGCGCGGCACTGGCGAATGGCGGCGAGCGAATTGCAAAGATCGTTGAGCAAAAATTTGTTTGCCGCGTCTCTACAAAAGTTAGTGCCGGAAATTCAAGCCGCTGATTTGGAAGCCGGCGGCGCGGGTGTGCGCGCGCAGGCAATTGATGCGCAGGGAAATCTCGTCGAGGATTTTTTGTTCATCGAGCACGCGAACGCGTTGCATGTGCTGAACGCGCCCAGTCCGGCGGCGACCGCGTCGCTCGCGATTGGCGATGTGATTGCGGATAAAATATCGAATCGATTTTGATTTCAAAATTACGGAAATCACGCGGATAATTTATTTTTGGAGGCAATGATGTCCGACAAAACTCTCCCCACGTTTGAACAATTTTCGGCGGTGCGGCGTTACGGCGGCAATTCCGGTTTTTCGATGGCGTGGTCGCCGGATTCCGAATGGCTCGCGTATGTGTGCAATATCACCGGGCATTGGAATGTTTGGAAACAACCGGCGGACGGCGGCTATCCGGTGCAATTGACTTTCTTTACAAAAAACTCGGCGCGCAATGTCGCGTGGTCGCGCGATGGCAAAACAATTTTGTTCAATGCCGATATTGACGGCAACGAATTGCATCAACTCTATACGATCCCCGCCCGCGGCGGCACGCCCACGCAAATCACCGACGCGCCGAACGCGCAGCATAGCATCAGCCCGAGCGCGTTCGCGCCGAACAATCGCTTTATTGCGTATGCCGCGAACGATCTCGATCCGCGCAATCTCAACGTGCTCATGCGCGATCTGAAAACCGGCGCGGTCACGCGCCTCATCGCGGACGAAGGCAATTTTGTGCCGGCGAGTTGGTCGCCGGATGGGCATTCACTTTTGTGCGCGCAGATTCATCTCAACACCGATATTGATCTGATCCTCGTTGATGTCAAGACGAAGAAGAACTTAACTCAGCACGAAGGTGAAATTATTTACGCGCCCGGTCCATGGTCGCGCGAAAAAGGCAAACGCGGCTTTTATTTCGTTTCGGATGAGGGGCACGAGCATCACGCGCTCGGCTATTATGATTTGAAGAAAAACAAACGCGCGTGGGTCGAGAAACCGGTATGGGATGTGGAACAAATCGCGGCGTCACGCGACGGACGATATCTCGCGACGGTCGTGAACGCCGATGGGTTTAGCCAATTGAATGTGCGAAATTTGAAAACCGGCAAGCGCGTGGCATTGCCGAAAATGCCGCGCGGCGTCATCGCGTTTCTCTCTTTTTCGCCGGACAGCCAACGCCTCGCGCTCTTGATGAGCGGATCGACGTTTTGCGTGCAGCCCTTCGTTCTGCAACTCAAGCCGGCAAAATTAATTCAATTGACCGAGTCCATGCTCGGCGGGATTGATCCGCAAACCATGGTCGAGCCGAAATTGATTCGCTATCCCACCCACGATGGCAGAAAAATTCCGGCGTGGCTGTATAAACCGAAAGGATTGCAGGGCAAAGCGCCGGTCGTGTTATCCGTGCACGGCGGACCCGAAGCGCAAGAGCGACCACTATACGCGTATTCCGGATTGTATCAGTACTGGCTCTCGCGCGGCATCGGCGTGCTCGCGCCAAATATTCGCGGCTCGACCGGCTATGGCAAAACGTATCAAGGGCTGATTCATCGCGATTGGGGCGGCGCGGAATTGAAAGATCAAGAAGCCGCAGTGAAATATTTACGCGCGCTGGATTGGGTGGATGGATCGCGCATCGGATTTTTTGGCGGATCGTTCGGCGGCTTTTCGTGTTTGAGTTGCGTAACACGTTTGCCGGATTTGTGGGCGGCGGCGGTCGGCTGGTTCGGTCCGTCGAATTTGATCACGTTCGTCAAAAGCGTACCGCCGTTCTGGCGACGGTTTATGAAGCAATGGGTCGGCGATCCGGACGAAGATCGCGATTTGTTGATCGAGCGCAGTCCGATCACGTATGTCGAAAACGTCAAAACGCCGCTCTATATTATTCAAGGCGCGAAAGATTTTCGCGTCGTGAAAGCCGAGAGCGATCAGTTTGTGGAAAAACTGCGCGCGCGCAATGTGCCGGTGAAATATGATGTGTACGAGGACGAAGGGCACGGGTTCACGAAACGCGAAAATGAAGTCAAGGCGTTAAAGGACAGCGCGGAATTTTTGGAACAGCGGTTGATGGGATAGATGGAGGAAAAATTTATGCGACTCGAAAATAAAGTGGCGCTCATCACCGGCGCGGGGAGCGGCATTGGCCGCGAGACCGCGCTATTGTTTTGCGCGGAAGGGGCGAAAGTCGTCGTTGCGGATGTGGTTAACAAAGCCGGCGAGGAAACCGTCGCGATGATCAAAGCGAACGGCGGGAACGCCGCGTACGTTCACGCGGACGTATCGAAAGCCGCGGATGCGGAGAAAATGATCGCGTTTGCAGAAAAGACGTACGGCAAACTCAACGTCCTCTTCAACAACGCCGGCATCATGCACAGCAATGACGACAACGCGATGACGACCGACGAATCGGTCTGGGATTTGACGATGAACATCAATCTCAAGGGCGTCTTTCTCGGCTGCAAGTACGGCATCCCCGCACTGAAACGCGCCGGCGGCGGCTCGATCATCAACACCGCATCGTTCGTCGCGATTCTCGGCGCGGCGACGCCGCAAATCGCGTATACCGCGAGCAAGGGCGGCGTCCTCGCGATGTCGCGCGAGTTGGCGATTGTGCACGCGCGCGAAAATATCCGCGTGAACGCATTGTGCCCGGGTCCGCTGCACACGAAACTGCTGATGGATTTTCTCAACACCGACGCGAAAAAGCAGCGTCGCCTCGTTCACATTCCGATGGGACGATTCGGCGAGGCGAAGGAAATGGCGCAAGCCGCGCTCTTTCTCGCATCGGACGAATCGTCGTTCACGACCGGCGCGACGTTTATGGTGGACGGTGGCATCACGGCGGCGTATGTGACGCCAGAGTAATTCGTAATTAGTAATTCGTAATTCTTTGAATGAGCCGCGAATTACTATTTACCAATTACATTTGAAACAGAATCGAGAGAAATTCCAATGGCTAATCATATTCAGTTTGAGGGCTTGCTGATTGATGGACGGCGCGCGCCGAGCGCGGATGGCAAGACGACCGATGTGCTCAATCCCGCGAACAACGAAGTGATCGCGCGCGTCGCGGCGGCGACGAAAGAAGATGCAGATCGCGCGGTGCGCGTCGCGCATGAGCGATTCACCAATGGCGAGTGGCGCAAAATGAATTCGCGCGAACGTGGGCAATTGCTCCAGCGAGTTGCGAATCTCGTGCGCGAAAAGATGATGCACTTTCGCCAACTCGAATCGCGCAATGGCGGCAAGCCAATTTCCGCGACGAGCTGGGAACTCGAAAGCGTTGCGAATACGTTCGAGTATTACGCGGGCGCAGTAAATAAATTTCACGGCGAAACGATTCCGACACCCAAAGACGGAAATTTGCTCACCTTCCACGAGCCGCTCGGTGTGTGCGTGTTGATCACGCCGTGGAATTTTCCGCTGATGATCGCGGCGTGGAAGATCGCGCCGGCGCTCGCAATGGGCAATACAGTCGTCCTGAAACCCGCGAGCGTGACGCCGCTGACCGCGCTCGCGTTCGGCGATTTGTGTTTGGAGGCGGGCGTGCCGCCGGGCGTGTTCAACGTACTGCCTGGATCGGGCGCGCTGGCGGGTCCCACACTCGTGCAACATCCGCTCGTACGAAAAATTTCGATCACCGGCTCGACCGAAGTTGGCACGCAAGTGATGAAACTCGCGGCGGACGGCATCAAGCGCGTCTCGCTCGAACTCGGCGGTAAATCCGCGAACATTATTTTTGCGGACGCGAATCTCGACAGTTGCATCGAGTCGTCGCTCTGGTCGGTGTTCGATAACGCGGGACAGGATTGCTGTTCGCGCAGCCGCTTTTTGATCGAGCGAAAAATTTACGATGAATTCGTCGAGCGATTTGTCGCGCGTGTGAAAACATTGCGCGTCGGCGATACGGCGGATGAGAAAACGGATATGGGTCCGTTGATTACGCGCGCGCATCGCGAAACGGTCGCGCAGTACATCGCGATTGGAGAAGCGGAGGGCGCGAAGCGTTTGGTCGGCGGCGAAATGCCAAAAGATGGTGCGCTCGCAAAGGGAAATTATTTGATGCCCACCGTGTTCGCGGATGTGAATACGAAAATGCGAATCGCGCAGGAAGAAATTTTCGGTCCGGTCGTCGCGATGATTCCGTTCGATACCGAAGCCGACGCGGTGCGAATCGCGAATGACAGCGCGTACGGATTGAGCGGCTCGCTCTGGACGCGCGATATCGGGCGGGCGATGCGCGTGGCGCGCGGAATCGAAACGGGGTTGCTCTCGATCAATTCGAGTTCGAGCGTGCACATCGAAGCGCCGTTTGGCGGCGTCAAGGCAAGCGGCATTGGGCGCGAGCAAGGTATGATCGCGCTGGAACATTACAGCGAATACAAGACGGTGTTTATCGCGAATGATTGAACGTGGTGCGTGTTGCGTAGTGCGTAAAAAACGGAATACGCAATACGATTATCTTGAGGAGGGCAAATTACAATGGCGGTCAAAGCCGAAATGGCAATTTGCGTCATCAACGGCTATCCAGCGGCAAATCGCAAGGTGTTGACAGAGTCGGGCGTGGCGCAAGCCGACGATTTGTACAAAGATTTTTTCAAACATTACACGCCGAATGCAAAGATTGATACGCTCTATATTGCCGATCTCGACAGCGCGTTGCCGAGCGGAACCAATCTCAATTCGTACGACGGCTACGCGTGGACGGGGTCGAACCTCACGATCTATCATCACGACGATCCGCGCGTGACGCGCCAGATCGAATTTTGCCGCGCGGTGTACGACGCGGGCGTGCCGCAGATGGGCACGTGCTGGGGCGTGCAGATGGCGGCGATGGCGGCGGGCGGCACGGTCGAAAAAAATCCCAAGGGGCGCGAGTGGAGCATCGCGCGCGATATTGAGCTGACCGAGGCGGGCAAGAAGCATCCGCTCTACAAAGGCAAGCCCGAAAAATTCGATGGGTTCATCATGCACCTCGACATTGTGACAAAGATTCCGCAGGGCGGCACACTGCTGGCAACGAACGCGCACTCACATGTGCAATCGCTCGAAGTGAAATGCGGCAAGGGCACATTCTGGGCGTTGCAGTACCATCCCGAATTCAATGTCTACGAAATGGCGCGGCTATTGATCGCGCGCAAAGAGCCGCTGACGAAAGAAGGATTTTTCAAAGCCGAGTCCGAGGTGGAAACGCTTGCGAACAAGATGATCGAACTGTCGAAGAATCCGCAATCCCAGGAACTGCGCCGATTGCTCAAGATTAGCGACGATGTGTTGACGCGCGAAATCCGCCAGCAGGAATTTCGGAACTGGGTGGACTTTTTAGTTCTACCGTCAATGCATAAATAAACAGCAGGGGAGCAGAGGCGCAGAGGTGCAAGGGAGATTTTTCACCCCTGCTCCCGCGCTCCTCTGCACCCCTGCGCTTTTGAACTATGGCTCTTACGCTCGAACAAGCCCTCGCCCGCGTGCCGATGTGGTGCGACGCGCGCGATCTAACAACGTCTCCGCTCGGCGGCGGCATCACGAACCAAAATTTTCGCGTGGACGTGGGCGGCGAATCGTTCGTGCTGCGTATCGGCGGCGCGGACACGGAATTGCTCGGCATCAATCGCCAGCACGAGTACGCGGCAAATGTTGCGGCGGCGCGCATCGGCATTGCGCCTGAAGTGATTTACTTTGTCGAACCCGAGGGCTATCTCGTGACGCGATTTTTGCAGGCGCGCCCCATTCCGCGCGACGAAATGCAGCAGCCCGAAAACATCCGCCGCGTCGCGCACGCACTGAAGCAAATCCACGCGCTGCCTGCAATTCCAGGAACGTTTTCGCCGTTCCGAACGATCGAGGATTACGCGGCAACTGCGCGGCGATACAATGTGGCGTTTCCCGCGAACTTTGATTGGCTGATGGCGCGTCTGAGCGAGATTGAAGCAGCATTCGCGCGCGAGCCGTTCGTGCCCCGCCCGTGCCACAACGATCTCCTCAACGAAAATTTTTTGGACGATGGAAATATTCACGTCATTGACTGGGAATACGCGGGCATGGGCGATATCGCGTTCGATCTCGCGAATTTCGCGGTGCATCATCAGTTGGATGATGAGCAAGGGCAGGCATTGCTTTCAGAGTATTTTAGCGACGTGACAGCGCGGCACGTTGCGCGGCATAAACTTATGAAGATTGGGTCGGATATTCGCGAGGCGATGTGGGCAATGGTGCAGATCGGCATCTCCAAACTCGATTTCGATTTTCGCGGCTATGCCGACAAGCATTTTGCGCGGGCGGAGGGAATGGCGCGCGAGGCGCGGTATGCGGAGTGGTTGAACGCGTTCGCCGATGTCACCGAGCGATGAATCGCACGGCTCAGATAGGTGAAAGCCCGATCAATCGGGCTACGCGCGCAATCGGCTTGAGCCGATTTGAACCTGATTGAGACGCCGAATTGATTCGGCGGCATTCTTGCGAAAAAGGCACAACACAAACTATGGCATATTGGCGCTTGCACTATCATCTTATCTGGGCAACCTCTCAACGTTTGCCACTCTTGACCGAATCGGTTGAGCGTCAGGTTTATGGCACAATTCTGGGCAAAGCCAAAGAACTCGGCGTCATTGTACACGCGATTGGAGGCGTCCAAGATCACATCCACGTCGCCGTGTCTATCCCGCCAAAAATTTCCGTCTCCGATTGCGTGAGACATTTCAAAGGCGCGAGTTCGCATTACGTGAACCATCAGCCGAATGCCGAAGGAAATTTTGCATGGCAAGAAGGTTACGGCGCGCTGACATTCGGCGATCGTGCGGCACAAGATGTTGTCGCGTATGTGCGAAATCAAAAAGAACACCATCGTCAAAACACGACGCGCACTTCGTTTGAGCGGATGGCCGAGGAGAATGACGGGGTTGAGATTGCGAGCGAGTGAGTGAGTGA
>JACQGS010000040.1 GCA_016199405.1 Chloroflexota bacterium
CGAGTTGGCGACAGGGACCTGCCGATGCGTGCCCCTGCGCGCCCCAAGCGTTTTGATTTCCCATTTGCCTTGCGCGATCCGCGTGCTTCTGCCATTCTACTCGTCTAACTTTCTTCCCGGCAATGCAAGCCGCGGCGCGCGCGTCACCAATTCTTGTGCGATCTGTTTACCGCGCGCGAGCGCCTTGCTGTACAATTCGCGTAATCCTTGCCCCGAAATTTTCTTGCCGGTCTTGTACCAATATAGAATTGCTTCGCCGAGCGCGTACGTGCCGGCGTACGCCACCGCAACTTTGGGCAAAATGCCCCAGACCGGAATCAATCCGACCAATTCGCGCGCGACCTGCCGCCACAAAAAACCGGCGCCCACCGCGCCGCCCAATTCGGCGACATGATCCTGCCACCGCGTCGATAATCCAAGCGCGAGTCCCAATTTGTAAACCATCAATGCTTGATTCTTGGTGAGAATCACAACGTCCGCAACGCTGAAGGGGATATTCAGCGCCGGAATGATCTCCGCTAAACCGGTGCCAAATGCATATGACCCGTTGACGCGCGCGCTATCGCTAATCAATTCACGCGCGACCGCCGTTCGAAAAACTGGAAATTGCCGCGCCAGCGCGAGCGAGTGGTCAGCAAGCGCTTCCATCACACGCGGGATGAAATCGTTTTCCAAAGTACCCGGATCAATCGCCGATCCAAACGCAACCGGCGCACCCCGCCACAATGCTAGTGTCGCGGGAACGCGAGTGGCATCTCCCAACGCGTCCATTTTGTTGTAAAAGACCAAAAGCTTCTTGCCGCTGGCGACAGATGCTCGAAAAAATTCGGCTTCGACGGAAAAATCAGCGCGCGTCGCGTCCAGAACCAGAATCGTCAGGTCGGCATTTGATTCGACAGGATCGGCGGTGGATGATCGCGGGATCGGCAATTCGATCGTCGCGCCAAAGATCCGCTCGCGTGCCCGCGCCGTGGACCGAAACGCACGCGTCAGCGCGGTTTTGCCGGATTGTTCCGCGCCGGCAATCGCCAGAACAAGCGCATGCTCCGCTTGCTCGCGCAATGGACGGATGTCAATTTCTTTGAACGCGTTCCACAAATTGCCGAGATCGTTCCAGCGACTCACAAATGTTTCTTGTACCAATCAACCACACGGCGCATCAAATCAAGTTGATGTTCTTTTTCCAGAATGCCGTGCGATTCGCGTGGATAGACAACCAATTCCGTTTCCACTTTTAAATCTTTCAGGGCGCGATAAAATTCATAACCCTGGCTCGCGGGCACATAGGGATCGTCCGCGCCGTGCAGGATCAGCGTCGGCGTCTTGATGCGGCTGACGAGGTGAATCGGCGTAAATTTATCGAACGTGCCGCCGCGTTGGTACGGGCTGGCGTTGTTCGCGATGCGATCCCATTCCGTTAAATTGCTCATCCCGTGAAAGGAAAGCCAGTTGGTAATTCCCGCGCCGACAATCGCGGCTTTAAAGCGTTTCGTTTGCGTGATGCCCCACGCCGTCATATAGCCGCCGTAACTCCAGCCGCCGAGTCCCAACCGGTTTTCATCCACCCAACCTTGCGTGACGCAATAATCGACGCCGGCCAAAATATCTTGCCAATCCTTTCCGCCGAGATCGCCGAGATTTGCTTCGGTAAACACCGCGCCCCAGCCATAACTCCCGCGCGGATTAGGCAGCAAAACCATAAAGCCATTCGCGGCGAGCAGTTGCGCGTAATGGCGCAACGCGTAATAGCGCGGACCATAATTTGCGGCGGGACCGCCGTGCACCCACACGACGAATGGATATTTCGCGTTCTCTTTGTAATTCAGCGGCTTGACCAAAAAGCCCTGCATCTCTTTATTGTCGCGGCTTTTCCAATGGATTTTTTCCATTGCGCCAATTCCAAATGTTTCGCTCTGCGGATTGAGACGCGTGATCTGCCGCCATTCGACCGTTTCGTTTTGCGCCTGCCCGACAAAAACATCCGGTGGATTTTGCGGGTCTTCGCGCACTGCTGCGATATGATCGCCCGCGGCATTCATGGAAAATTGCTGCCACCAACGCGTCGTAAATGCTGCGTCGCCGGTCCACCAACGATGAAACGTGGCGCTCGCCACATCGATCAGTCCGACCATCGCGTCGCCGCGCTCAAAACCCATCACGACGAGCGTGTGGCTATCTTTCGACCAATGCATGCACGAAACATCACGCAAAGAGTTCGCGGTGAGATTGCGTGCTTCTTCGCCCTTGACCAATAGCCACAAATCGCCGGCAATCACGCCGCGATCGCTCCACAGACACGACAAAAACGCGAGCGTCGCGCCGTCCGGCGACCAGCGCGGCAATGCCAACTGTCGATTGGATTGCGGCTTGAGGATAGTTTTCGGTTCGCCGCCATTTGCCGAAACGCGCGCGAGCCGCGACCGATACCAATCGTACTCGGAGGGCGAATCCGAGATAATCAGCGCGAATTCTTTTTCATCCGGCGACCAATCGAATTCCCAAACGTGAACATTGCCGGAGGTAATTTGCCGCGCCGCGCCGGTCGCTAGATCAGCAATCCAGACGCGCGCGAATTTAGGATGCAGTTCGAATTCGATTTGATCGCGCTGGGCATCCTTGTTTTTCTTTTCATCATCGGTCGCCGCATCTTCCATCAGAAACGCAATGCGCGTGCCGTCGCGCGACCATTGAAAAGCCAAAATCTCGCCTTGCGCGTGCGTCAATGGACGCGCCTCGCCGCCGCGCCGCGCAATCAGAAAAATCTGCGGCTTGCCATCTTCCAAGCGATGCGAGAGGAACGCCAACATCGCGCTATCGGGCGACCAGCGCGGCAAATAATCCGCCCGCGCGCCGGCGGTGAATTGCCGTGCGCCGGTGCCGTCGACGTTCGCGATCCAAATGTGGCTCGGCGGAATCTTGGTATCCGTCTTGAATGTTTCCGCGACGGTAAATGCAATCGTCTTGCCGTCCGGCGTAATCTGCGCGTCGGAAACGGACTTGAGATTGATCGCGTCTTCGGGCGTTAGGGGGCGTTTTGATTTAGCCATATTGAAATCAAATTCTACTTCCACAAAGTAACGTTAATTTTTTCGTGATTCTTCGTGTCCTTCGTGGGTCGCCTTTTAGGATTTTCGGAACGTGGTTTTGCCTTCCATTTCCAAAGTGTCCACAATCGCCATAATAACCGCATCGGTGGGAGATTCTTTGGTCATCGCCGTCTGCCGCGCCGAACTGCCCTGCGCGATAAGGACGACATCATCAATCCCGGCGTCAACCGTATCTACGGCGACGATCGGCTTGCCCACCAATTCGTTCTGGACCGAGACCTCGCGCACGATCAGCAATTTGCGCCCGGTCATTTTTTCATCTTTGATCGTCGCCACCACATCGCCGACGACACGCGCAATCAGCATAAAATTGCCTCCACAGGAACACGGCGATTATAGTTGAAAAGGGGAAAAAGTTCAAGGCGGACTGAAAACACGTGCCGCACTGGTTGGAGCGACCTTGTGGTCACCCGATCTGCGCGCCTCAAGTCTCTCTGGCTAGCGTATGTCCTTGAACGGGAGAGGTGGCATTTTGAGCCAGGTGACACGGAGATAGTTGGAGATGGAATGCGCGAAAACGCGCTTGTAGCCCTCGCGAGTGCGGCGGGAACTCGTATACACGGGGATATCCCAGCAAAACTTGACCCGTCCCGCGCGCGCCATCTTGAGCGACAAATTGATGTCTTCTGCCGAGACCCAATCGGTGTCAAAGCCACCGACTCGTTCCCACGCCGCACGCCAGACCGCAAAGTTTTGCCCTGAAAAGGCGGGGCGGTTGATCGCGGCATTCACCCAGAGATATGTTCCGGCAACATAGTAGGAAAACAGGTCTTCATAAACTTTGCCATCGTACAACCGAATTGGACCGTACACCCCAACCACTCCCGACTCCTTCTGCAATTCGCTGACGAGCCGTTCCAACCAATCCGGCGGCACGATGCTGTCAGCATCGGTTGATGCGATGACTTGCCCACGTGCCGCTTCAAATCCTATCTGCCGCGCTTGCGCGACGCCGCGCTGGGGTTGAACGATGACGCGTGCGCCGTACTCCCGCGCGATCTCGCGTGTTCGATCCGTGCTTCTGCCATCAACGACGATGATTTCCATTTCAAGGTTGTGCAGTTCTTGGCTTCTGAGTGAATCCAGACTGGCGCGGATATAGTTTTGTTCGTTGATCGCGGGCACGACCACTGAGATGAGCATTAGACATCCTCCACAAAAGTAAATGGGGGCGAAGCCACTCGTCTACTTTATTATAAACAATTTTGGCAAGAGCAGGAAACGGATGCACAGCCGTTTTGGCCAGATTGCCTTGACACCGCGCGTCGGGTATGGTAAAACCAAACCCGATGGCTACTCAGCAACTGCCGCTCTTTCCGCCGAGCGGCGCGAAACCCAAACTGCCCGCGCCGCCCACGCGTGGAGTCACTCAAATCGCGCCGGACGCGCCGCTTGCCGGCAATTCGTCGCTTGCCGCCGGCATTGGCGCGTTTCACCAGCATATGCTTCAACTCGGCTGGTCGCCGCACACGATTCAAGCGTTCGGCGGCGATCTCAACCTCTTTCGCAAATTCAACGACGCCAATATCGCCCTCGCCGAAATCACGACCGACACGCTCGCCCGTTTTTTGCACTGGCTCCGTTACGACCGCGGCGTCCCGTGTAAACCGAAATCGTATCAGCGCCGGCTGACGACGCTCAAGGTTTTCTTCGCGTGGCTCAAGCAAATCCAAATCCTCTTTGACGATCCCGCCGCGCCGATCGCACATCAGCCAGTGACAAGCGCGTTGCCGGACATTCTGTATGCCGATCAAATCGAAAAATTGGTTGCCGCCGCGCGTTCCATGCGCGATCCTTCGACTTCGCTCAGGACAGGCGCAGAGAAAAGCGATCCGCGTCCGTACTTGCTCGTCACACTGCTTCTGGCAACCGGCATCAAGAAAAGCGAGACGATGGCAATTCGTTTGAGCGATCTTGACGTCGCCAATACGGCAAGCCCTACGCTGTACATCCGCTACGACGACGCGAAAAAGCGTTTCAAAGAACGCAAGCTCAAACTCCCCGCCGATTTCGCCGACTCACTTGCGGGCTATCGCGAACGCTACGCGCCGCGCGAGCATTTGTTTGAATGCACCGCGCGCAATCTCGAATACGTCCTGACCGATCTTGCCAAACTCGCCGGCTTGGGCGAAACCGTTTCGTTTGAAAGTCTGCGCTGGACCAGCGCGGTGCGCGATTTTCAAACCGGCATGAGCGAAGACCACCTCCGCCAAAAAATGGGACTGTCCACGATAACCTGGGAAGAATCCGGCGACCGGATTCGGCGGCTCGCGGCGAAAGCGTTATAGGACGCGGATGAACGCGGAAAATACGGATTAGAAAATCCGCGCAAATCCGCGTTTACACCTGCCCTTGCGGGCGGTGCAAGGGTCCGCATCCCAACATTATGAGACACCCTTTCGATCAACTCCTCGCGACACGTCCCGACCCACTCGACGTACTCAAAACCACCGCGCGCGTCGTCGAGCACGCGCGTTTCGTCAGCATACAGCCCCGCGCCATTGCGCACGCGGCGGACGCGCTTGCCGCGCGTCGCATCGCGCCGCCGGCTTGGAATTACGATTATCATTTTTTTGACGGCACGGACAGATCAGTCAATTATCTCTTTCTCCTCGACACGCTTAATTTTTGCTTTTGGGGTTCGCCGCGTTGGTCAATTGAATATCGCGGCAAACGGCTGGATGGATATTGGGCGCTCGCCGCTTGTCTCAAACGCGCGGCGGAGGAAAATCCGCGCACACTCGATCCGGAATTTTGGGCGCGCATTCCGCCGCAAGAATTAGCCGGCATATTGCGCGGCAGAGGCGAGATTCCCCTTTGGGCGCGCATTCCGCCGCAAGAATTAGCCGGCATATTGCGCGGCAGAGGCGAGATTCCCCTTTTGGCCGAACGCTGGCGCAATGTGCGCGAACTTGGCGCGGTTTTGTGCAATCATTGGAACGGCAGCGCGGCAAAATTCGTGGAGAACGCGCGCGGCGACGCGTCGCGGCTCGCGCAGATGCTTGCCGAAAATTTCGCGTCGTTCAATGATACGACAATTTACAGAATAGGACGCGGACAAACGCGGACAAACGCGGAAAATCGTCTGTCATTGCGAGGAGCGGGGTTTGCGACGAAGCAATCCCCAACTGCGCCACGGGGATTGCTTCGCTACGCTCGCAATGACATTTTCGAAGTTCATTTCCTCAAGCGCGCGCAAATTCTCGCCGCCGATTTATTTGGCGCGTTCGGCGGCAAGCAATGGGGCGCATTTCAAAACATGGATGCGCTCCCCGCGTTTGCCGATTACAAACTCCCGCAACTCTTGCGCGCTTGGGGCATTTTGCGTTACACGCCATCCCTCGCGCGGCGCGTGGACGCGCAGCGCGAAATCGCGGCAGGCAGCGCGGAGGAAATTGAAATTCGCGCGGCAACGCTTTGGGCAGTTGAATTTTTGCGCGAAGAATTGGCTACACGCGGCAAATCGTTTTGGAGCATTCAGGTGGATTGGATTTTATGGGAGGCATCGCAAGCAAAGTTCGCGGGGATGAAGCCCTATCACCGAGTAAGAACAGTTTATTATTGATTTTGTGACAGGCATTCTGAACTTCGACTCTTCAAGGAGGCATGATGTTCAAAGGTAAGTTGCAGTCAACCGTTGGAACCTCCGAGGATCACTTATTCTATCGAAAGAAATATGTATATCGTGAGACCGGCGAAATCGAGAACTGGGAATTAAAGCATGACGCCGACTTTCAAGTCCATACAGAAATCAAATGGGGACGCATACTCTTCAGTCTGATCCTACTTGTCCTCATAACCTACGGACTTTTCGCATCAGGACTGATTGTTGTCGTGAAGAAATAATTCCAACTTCCGGTTTACAAGAATGGATTTGAGATTTAGCGTTCACGCAAGAGATGGAACCACCCACGCGCGCGCCGGCATCCTTCACACCGCGCATGGCGATATCGAAACGCCGGCGTTCATGGCAGTGGCAACGCAAGCCACGGTCAAGGCATTAACGCCGGAAGATCTGGAAAGCGTCGGCATGCAGTTGCTGATCGCGAATACGTATCATCTCGCGCTGAGACCCGGCGCGGAGGTCGTCGCCGAGTTAGGCGGCTTGCATCCGTTTATGAATTGGAAACACGCGCTAATGACTGACAGCGGCGGCTTTCAAGTTTTCAGTTTAGGCGCGGCGATTCGCGATGGGGTGGGGAAGATTGCGGATATATTCCCTGAAGAAGATGCGGGGGAGCAGAGGAGCGAGGAAGCAGAAGGGAAATCCGAATCACCTAATCACCCAATTACCCAATCACCCAAAGGCATCCCGCTCTGCAAAATCGACGACGACGGCGTCACTTTTAAAAGCCATCTTGACGGCTCGATCATTCGCCTCGACCCCGAACGTTCGATTCAAATTCAACATCAGCTCGGCGCTGATTTTATTCTCGCGTTTGACGAATGCACTTCGCCGCTCGACTCGTACGAATATACGCGTACCGCGCTCGCGCGCACGCATCGTTGGGCAGAACGCTGTCTTGCCCAGCATGCCAAGACGCGGCGCGACTATCAGTCTCTCTTTGGAATCGTGCAGGGGGGCGCGTATCGTGATTTGCGCGAGGAGAGCGCGCGGGTTATCGGCGGATTGCCGTTTGCGGGATTAGCCATCGGCGGTTCGCTCGGCAAATCGAAAAGCGAGATGCATGCAATTCTGGATTGGACCATTCCGCTTTTGCCGGACGAAAAGCCGCGGCATTTGCTTGGCATCGGCGAATTGCCGGACATTGTCGAGGGCGTCGCGCGCGGGATCGACTTGTTTGATTGCGCCGCGCCGACGCGGTGGGCGCGCAACGGTGGGCTGATCGTATCGCGCGCCATCGCGGAAAATCCCGAACAGCGGCTCAACATCAAGAACAGCCGCTTTGCGGCCGACCGCGCGCCGATCGATCCGACTTGCGATTGCTACACCTGTCAAAATTTTTCGCGCGCGTACTTGCATCATTTACATCGCGCGAAAGAATTGCTTTACTATCGGCTGGCGTCGCTTCACAATCTACGTTTTATGGCGCGGTTCATGCGCGATGTACGCGCAGCAATCATCGAGGGAAAATTTTCAGAACTTTACGGCGCGACCCGCACGACAAAACTCAGTGTATGACCCTCGATACCCCGTGATTTCCTAGCAACCAAGCGTCGGAATCTCCACGCCAACTAACAGACCTCCAGCTGAAGTCATTTCGGCGGCACCACAATCCGCGCTGGAGAATCACCCAAATCGTGGATCACCGCAATCGGTTCAAATGTGCGCGTATCGAAAGACATGAGCGACCTCGCGAAGGGGTTGACCGCGTAGAGTTGCTTGCCATCGTTGCTGATGGCGATATGCCACACCGGATCATTCGGTTTGATCGTGCCAACGTGGGTCCATGATTTTAGATCGAACACCCAAATTTCGTTGGCAAGCCCCCGTCCAGCCAACTCGCCCGTCCTCGGCAAAAAGCCAACATAAAGCCGCGATTCATCGGGACTGAGCGCAACGTGATTAAAGCCAACGTCCGAATCTAAAGGGGCATCAAGAGGAATTTGATTTGCGATAACTGTGGGAGGAGAGTGGACAGCATCAACAACGGTCATACGCGCCACAGCATGTCCGCCGGATGTTACTACAGGTGCGACTAGATATACCCGCTCGCCAGACGCCGAGAGAATTGCAGACCGCAAAATCGTTGGCAATGACCCAGAAATATCGGTGCTGATTCCTGTCAGCGGGTCAATCAATCTCGGCTGGACTTGCCTAACACATAATAATCGCCCATCGCGCAAAGGCATTAGATCGCAATTCGGTCGTTCAAATTCCGTAAGTCGGTGGAATGTGTTTGCGTCAAGCACCGCGAGTCGCAAAGCATGTGGATCGGATTCACCATACTTGCCGACGAATAATCGCGTGCCATCGTGCGAGAGAAAAGTGTACGGCTGTCCCGCCGGTAAGGCTTTGTATAATAATCGCTTGCGGATGTCTACATCGTCATGGGTCAATTGCAGCGTGACTGCATCGTACACGCTGACCACGTCATGATAGTCGCCACGAATCACACGCGAGGAGTATGAATCTGCCACGTAAAGCCGCTTGCCATCCGGGGTGAATGTAATTTCAGGCGTGTAACGTGTTTGCAATCGACGCACCTCACGTCGTGCATCCATATCAACAATGAGGATTTGCGAAACGAGGTCGCCGCTGCGGGGATCAAGGATGTAGATTGAGTGACTGCCCAGTGAAATTGGAGTTGCGGTCGTCGGTCGGATTGACTCTCCTATAAAGATTTGCGTCGGTGTAATTGGCGGAGTGGTGATAGGTACACAAGCCGCGACCAACAGTGTAAGCGTAATCAGCAATGAACGTGACGAGAACCTCCAAACACCAAGCCGCCTCATGTTACCTTCGGGCACGATTGAACCAAAACGCACCCACCGTTGTTGCCGCTAGCAAGCCGCCTATCGCGACGAACATGTTCATTCCCATAGAATTTTCCGTTTGAGCTGATTTGATTTGTGCGAAAGCGCCCGTTGTTGCAAATGGCGTCGCGCTTGGAATAGAGGCCGCGGTTGCCGCCGATGTTGTAGCGATTGCACGCGGCGCGATGGGCGTCATCGCGTTTGATGCGGACCGCGCGTATTCCGTCGCGCGCGCCGCGGCTACGCCGGCGATTAACGCTAACGCGGCGGAACGCTGCTGATCGGACAATGCGAGGGTCGGCTTCCCCGTCGGCTGTGCGCGAATGTAGGAGATCGCTGCCTGTGGGTCCGGAAAATCGTTAGCGCCGAAGGCGGGCATGACCCCGCGCGGCTGGCGCATCTGATGTGCAATTTGCTCATCGGTCAACTTTGTGCCCGCGACGGTCGGCGCAATGTCCGAGCCCTCAAAGTTGACGCCGTGGCACAAAAAGCAGGGGAACCCGCCGGCTTGAACTTTTTCCGGCTCCCTCAGTGCAAGAAAAAGAA
>JACQGS010000045.1 GCA_016199405.1 Chloroflexota bacterium
ATTTCGGATTTCGGATTGGATTCAGAATTTTGAATTTCGGGAAGCATCTCCAGCACCACCCGCACATATTCTTCCTCGCGCCCTTGGTATTCCGTTGGGACAACGTGCGCGCCGAGAAACGTCGGAACCAGATCCATCGCGTGCTCCGCGTTCAGCGCGGCGATCGCGTCGAGCATTTTCATTTCGGTTTCGAGATTCAAGCCGTAACCGGTTTTCACCTCGGCGGTGGTGGTGCCGTGCGCGAGCATCGCGTCCAGCCGCGCGCGCGTCTGCGCGATCAGTTCCGCGCGCGATGCCGCGCGCGTCGCGCGCACGGTGCTCATAATGCTGCCGCCGGCTTTTTGAATGTCAAGATACGTCGCGCCTTGCAAGCGCATTTCGAATTCATTCGCGCGGTCGCCGGAAAAGAGGACGTGCGTGTGCGCGTCCACGAAACCGGGCAAAATGATTTTGCCGCGCGCGTCGATCAATCGCGTATGCGCGTCGGCAAGCGGCAGAATGTCGCGCGTCGCGCCGAGCGCGAAAATTTTGTCGCCGGTGATCGCGAGCGCGCCGTCGGGAATGATCGCGAGATCGGATTGCGCCGCGCCGCGTTTCGGCGCATCGCCGGCGAGCGTGAGGAGTTGCGCGGCGGAGTGGATGAGCAAATCGGGTTGAGTTTTCATGTGGTTGGAGTTATAATCTGAGTAGAAAGGACAGAGAAATGATTAGCCCTGCGCCAGTGATTGAAAAGCAAACAGATTCTACGTCTCGGCGATTTCGGATGACCTACGAGGAATTCTTGGCTTGGGCGGACGAAGACGTTCACGCCGAATGGGTAGATGGGGAGGTCATTGTTCAGATGCCGCCAAAGAATGTTCACCAAAACGTCGTCGAGTTTCTTCACGAGTTACTAGCCCCGTTCATCCGTTTATTCAAGTTGGGCAAAATCCGCATCGCGCCATTTGAGATGCGCGCGCGTCCCGATGGCTCTGCGCGCGAACCAGACATGCTATTTGTGGCGACCGAACACCTGGATCGTCTCACGGAATTGCGACTCGCAGGTCCCGCCGATCTTGTAATAGAAGTGGTTTCCGCTGATAGTGTTGCGCGCGACCGCGCGGACAAGTTCTACGAGTACCAAGACGCCGGTGTGCGCGAGTATTGGATTCTCGACCCGCGTGAAGGACGTGAACGCGCGGACTTTTACATTCTGGATGCAAATGGCAAGTATCAACCCATTCCCATCGGCGCGGATGGCATCTACCGTTCGACGGTATTGACGGGCTTTTGGTTACGCGTCGAATGGTTGTGGGCGAAAGAGCCGACTGACCCACTGCGCTGTCTTGCCCAAATTGTCGGTCGTGATAAAATTATCGCGGCGTTGGGTGAGTGAATTCAGACCCGAAGGGTCGCTTTCAGCGAGAACCCTTCGGGTCTTTGATTTTGCGCGCGAGCGCGAGCACGTGCGACCCCGACGGACGATCCGCAACAATTCTGTCCCACATAATTTCAAACCCCGCGTCGCGAAGCACACTTGCACCGCACGCAAGTGCAGGTGTTTGCAGACTCGTCGCGCGATCAAAGTGACTCCAATACATCTCCGCGCCGAAAAAGTTGTCAACGTCTTCATTCAGGTCGTTGTTCCCTGTAATCACAAGCAAATAGCCACGCGGTTTGAGGACGCGGTTGAAGTTGGCAAGGACGCGCGCGTGTTGATCGCGCGGGACGTGGATGAGCGAGTAAAAGCAGGTGATCGCATCGAACACGCGCGGGGCAAGGTCGAGCGCGGTCATATCTTGGTGTTGGAATATCGCGCGGGGGACGCGCTGGCGCGCGAGCGAAATTTGTTCGGCGGACAGGTCAATCCCGGTGACGCTGAATTTCGCGCTGAGCCACAGCGTGAACGGCACGCCCGCGCCGCAGCCCGCATCCAACACCGCCGCGTCGGGGTGCAAACGCGCGGCGAGGTCTTGCAGCTCCGCGCGAAACAACAGCGGTTCTTCTTCGCGCCACGCGAGGTAATCGCGCGCGACTTGATCGTAGCCCTGTTGGACGAGTTGAATGAAATCGCGTTTCATCTTTGCTTATCTGACTCGTTTGGAAATTGGATGATCGTCATTCAGTTCAAGTAGATCCCACAAATTTCCATAGAGGTCTTTAAATACTGCCACCATGCCGTAAATTTCTTTTTTCGGCTCCCGCACAAATTTTATCCCGTTGGAAATCATATCGTTATAGTCCCGCCAAAAATCATCCGTGTTGAGAAACAGAAAGACTCGCCCGCCGGATTGATTGCCGATAAAAGATTCTTGTTCGGGTTTTGATGCTCGGGCTAAAAGCAATGTGGTTCCCGTCGCTCCGGGCGGGGAAAGGACGACCCACCGTTTATTTTGCGCTGGCTGAAAAGTATCCTCGACCAAAGTGAAATGAAGTTTGCGCGTATAAAATTCGATGGCTTCATCATAATCTCGCACGACCAACGCAATGTGAACAATTGACTGTTTCATCTCATTATTTCACCGGCTTTGCAAATCCGTGAACGGAAACGGCATAGTCGATTTTGGGAGACCACGCGGCGCGTTCCCAGGTTGCCCAGCGATGCGCGAGTTTCAAGCCAGCCGCGGTCGTCGCGGCGTCGTAATCGGCGATGCCGAACTCGGCGCGCGTGAGTTGAAAACCGGCGATGAGCAATCCGTCGCGCTTCAAATGGCGCGCAAGATTGCGGACGACCGCGGCTTCTGTGCCCGGCTCCAAAAAGATCATCACGTTCCCCGCCATGACGATAATAGCGAATTGCCTGCCCGCATCGAATGTCGCGAGATCGTTCAAACGCCAATCAATGCCGGGCGCTTTTTCGCGCGCGCGATTCAGCATCGCGGCATCAATGTCAACGCCGACGACCGTCACGCCCCGCCGCGCGAGTTCAATCCCGACGCGTCCGGTGCCACAGCCGGCGTCGAGCGCGTCGAATGGAATTTCCGGTTGAAGCCACATCACTAAATTGGCTTCACCATGCACATCTTGCCCGGCTTGGGCACGCGCTTCATACGACGCGTCGTACTCGGCGCCGCTGTGCGTGCGGGTCTTGAGCCAGCGATTGTTGGATGTCATATCTACGGCAAATTGATTTTGAAAAGGTCAAGCAGTGCTACGATGACCGGCGCGATCACAATCGCCGGCAAGAGGTTCGCGACGCGCACCGGTTTCAGCTCGAGCAAAATAAAACTGATGCCCATAATCAACACCCCGCCGGTCGCCGTCATTTCGATCACCCACGCGGTTTCGCGCGACACCGCGCCGAGCGCGCCGCCTAAAAATATCGCGGCAAGACTGACGCCGCCCTGATAAATCAGTACGGTGATTGCGGCGAACGCGACGCCGATGCCGAGCGTCGACGCGAACGCAAGTCCGGCGAATAGATCGAGTAGAGATTTGATCGCGAGCAGTTTGTAATCGCCCAGCAAGCCGTCTTGAATCGCGCCGAGCAGTGTCAGCGGTCCGACGCAAAAGACGAGACTCGCGGTCACAAAGCCGCGCGTGAAATTATTCGTCGTGTCGCCGCGCGCAAAACGCGCTTGTAGTTTTTCGCCCAGCGTATCGAGCCGCGCTTGAATGCCGAGCCATTCGCCGACGATGCCGCCGGCGAGAATGCTTGCCATCACGATCAGTACGTTGCGCGTCGTCAACGCCATCTGCATGCCGATCACGAAC
>JACQGS010000043.1 GCA_016199405.1 Chloroflexota bacterium
TCTCGACGCGACGCTGTCGGCACTCGCGACGGCCGGACGGGCGCTCGAGCCGCTCCGGTTGGTCGCCTTCGCGGATTTCCTCGATTGCTTTTTCGCCTTCGCGCGTTCGCACCCGCGCCCCAGCCATGAAGCACCCCTCGACGTAATGCACGTACGAACCTTCGTCTGCGATAATCAGCGTGCGTTCGAACTGCCCCATATTTTTCGCGTTGATGCGAAAGTACGCTTGCAAGGGCATTTCCACTTTCACGCCCGGCGGCACATAAATGAACGAGCCGCCCGACCACACCGCGCTGTTGAGCGCGGCGAATTTGTTATCCGCCGGCGGAATGATCGTGCCGAAATATTTCTTGACGAGGTCGGGATGCTCGGCAAGCGCTTGATCCATGCTCAAGAACAGCACGCCTTGCTTGGTCAGACTTTCTTGAATCGAGTGATAGATCACTTCGGATTCGTACTGCGCGCCGACGCCGGAGAGAAATTTCTGCTCGGCTTCCGGGATGCCCAACTTGTCGAAGGTGTTCTTGATATCGGAAGGCACTTCGTCCCACGATGTTTTCTCGTTGTTGGTCGCGCGCAGAAAATAATAGATGTCGTCAAAGTTGATGTCGTTGAGGTTGCCGCCCCACTGCGGCATCGCTTTCTTGTAAAAGACTTCGAGCGCGCGTAAGCGGAACTTGGTCATCCATTCCGGTTCTTTCTTCATCCAGGAAATCTCTTCAACCACTTCCTTGTTCAAACCCTTTTTGGCTTTGAACACGTACTTTTCTGGATCGAAGAATCCGTACTTTTCTTGGTAAACGGTACTCGACGAGCCGATATCGAATTTTGCTTGTTGCATTGTGTCAGCCATGGTTTCTCCCTGGTCGCAAGTCGCAGGTTTCAAGTCGCAAATTGTCAGTCGCTTGTGACTTGTTACTTGCCGCTTGAGACTTCCTCCCTCACCCAATCGTACCCTTTTTCTTCCAATTGCAACGCTAACTCGGCGCCGCCCGAAATCGCGATCTTGCCATCTACCAGAACGTGCACAAAGTTCGGATGGATGTAATTGAGAATGCGCTGATAATGCGTGATCACGAGAATGCCCAAATTTGGACCGATCAGCGCGTTCACGCCTTCCGAAACGATGCGCACCGCGTCAATATCGAGGCCCGAATCGGTTTCGTCCAGAATCGCGATTTCCGGATTCAAGACCGCCATTTGCAAAATCTCGACGCGTTTTTTCTCGCCGCCGGAAAAGCCGTCATTGAGATAGCGCGTCGCAAACGCGGGATCGAGTTTCAGCGTTTCCATTTTTTGCAAAACCATTTTGCGAAATTCCGGAATCGCAATCGGTTTGCTGCTGCCGTTCGCGCCGAGGGCTTTGCGTTTGGCATTCACCGCCGTGCGCAAAAAGCTCGCGACCGTCACGCCGGGAATTGCCATCGGATATTGGAACGCGAGAAAAATCCCTTTTTGCGCGCGTTGATCCGCCTTCCATTCCAAAATGCTTTCGCCTTTGTAGAGGATGTCGCCTTGCGTGACGGCATATTTGGGATGACCGGCGAGCGTATTTGCCAGCGTGGATTTGCCGGAACCATTGGGTCCCATGATCGCGTGGACTTCGCCTTTATTGACGGTGAGATCGATGCCTTTGATGATCTCTTTGCCTTCGACCTCAACGTGCAGGTTTTTGATGACGAGTTCGTTTGCCATTCGGATTAAGGTGCTCCTTGATGTAAGTACTTATCCATTGTAGGGTGATGTGCTTAAAGCGATGTAAGAATGAAAAGAGTGTCGTAAAGATTGCATTAGAGATAATTTATGCCCACAACGCGGTGCTGAGATACCGATCGCCGCCATCCGGCAAAATCGCGACGACAATTCCCGCGTCAATCTCTTGCGCGATTTTTCGCGCCGCGGCAATCGCCGCGCCCGCGCTCAAGCCAACAAATAATCCCTCTTCGCGCGCCACGCGATGCGCTTCCCGATACGCGGCTTCCGTTTCAATTGCGATCTGCTTGTCCGCGAGTTCCGCGCGGTAGATGCCGGGCACGATCGCGGATTCCATATGCTTCAGCCCTTCGATGATTTGCAATTCATCCGCCGGCTGCACCTCAATTAACTTAATCTCTCTGTTCAACTCTCTCAATCTCTTACCTGCGCCCATCAACGTGCCGCTCGTGCCGACGCCGCAAACGAAATGCGTAATCGTTCCGCGCGTCGCGGCCCAAATCTCCGGCGCAGTCGTACGATAATGCGCGTCTACATTCGCGGGATTGTTGTACTGATCCGCGTAAAAATATTTTTGCGCATCTCGCGCCATGTCGCGGGCGACTAAAATCGCGCCGTCGCTGCCTTCGAGGGGATCACTCAAAATCAATTCCGCGCCGTACGCGCGCACGATTTTCTTGCGCTCGTCGCTGACATTCGCCGGTATCACGAGCGCCACGCGATAGCCGAGCGCCGCGCCAATCATGGCATAGGCAATGCCGGTGTTGCCGCTCGTTGCGTCGAGCAAGATTTTATCGCGCGTGAGTTGTCCGCTGGCAATTGCGCTTTCAAAAATAAATTTCGCGGCGCGGTCTTTCACGCTCCCACCCGGGTTGAACCATTCTGCTTTGCCGAGAATCTGTACTTGCGGATTCGGCGATTTCAGTGGCATCAGCGGCGTGTTGCCGATGCGGTCAATGAGCGGGGGCGCCTCAACTCTCTGGATTTCCTTCGTAGCGACTTTCATGTCTCAATTACGGGGGAGCAAGGGAGCGGGGGTGATTTTCTCCCCTACCCCTCTCGCTCCTCTGCTCCCATGCCCAATCACGCCGCCACCGCTAACAATTGCTCCGCCGTCTGCGGAAACGGGACGCCGCAAAATTGCTCGTAATCGATTAGTTCGGTGATTGTCGGGTCTTGACTGCACACCGGGCAATGCGGATTTTTTTCCAATTTCATTTCGCGAAATTCCATCGCGAGCGCGTCGAACAAAAGCAAACGCCCGACAAGCGACTCGCCTTTGCCCAGAATTATTTTCATCGCTTCAATCGCTTGGATGCTGCCGATAATTCCCGGCAAGACGCCGAGCACCCCGGCTTCTTGGCAACTCGGCACTTCGCCCGGCGGCGGCGGCGTGGGAAAGAGACAGCGATAGCACGGACCGCGTTTCGCGTCGTACACCGTCGCCTGCCCTTCGAACATGAAAATGCTGCCGTCGACGAGCGGCTTGCCGGACAAAACGCACGCATCGTTGACGAGATAGCGCGTCGGAAAATTGTCCGTGCCGTTGATGACGACATCGTAATCGCGCAGAACGTCCATCACGTTTGCGGACGTGAGCACCGTTTCGTGCTTGATGACTTTGACATCCGGATTCAGCGCGTTGATCGTGTCTTCTGCGCTATCAAGTTTCGGTCGTCCGATGTCTTTCGTGCGATGCAAAATCTGCCGCTGCAAATTCGATAGATCAACTCGATCAAAATCCACCAGCCCCAGCGTGCCGACGCCGGCTGCGGCGAGATACATTGCCGCCGGCGACCCCAAGCCGCCCGCGCCGACGAGCAATATTTTCGCGTTCAACAATTTTTTCTGCCCCGCGCCGCCGATGTCCGGCAAAATGATGTGGCGCGAGTAGCGGTAGATTTGATCGTTGGTAAAACCGAACATGGAAACTCCTTACTCAATCTCGTTCAGCAATTTTTCCAAATCGCCATAATCGTATGGCGGGCGTTTGCGAATAGCGAGCACGTCAACTGTTTCTTCGGTTTCGGAAATTGCGTATACGATTCGCCATTTGTCAATGCGAAACCGCACAACTTCAACTTCGACATCCTGTGGCATTTGCAAAACTTTGCTGTCGGATGGGCGCGGATTTTCTGCGAAATCATCTACCGCGTGTTTGACTCGCTGGCGAACGTTGCCCGGCAAATCTTTGATCTCGCGCAAGGCGCGGGGCGTGATGTAAACGATGTAGCGGCTCAACGGATTTCACTCGCCACACTTTTCCATTCGAGCCAGCCCGCGCGTTTGCGATTGCCCCCTGCCGCTTTCAAATCGGAGATGGCTTGGCGAGCGATTTGCAAATCCTCAAGCGTTTCAAGCCATTCGACGAGCGCTTCCCAATCTTCTGCGCTGAGGACAGCGAGTCGCTTGCCTTTTGCGTTCACGAATTGGACGGATTGCATTGCCTCAAGTCCACTCATTGTTTCACCTTCGCTTTCACAGCAATCAACCTCAAGTGCTTTGCATCAGTTCTTTCAATTACCGTTTACTTTTTCGGATACACGCGCTCGGGCAAAATCTTGTACGTGACGCGCACCTCGTCGCGTTTGGGATAGTCGCGTGTGCCGTGATATTTATCGTTCAATTTGCAGATTTGGTCGTAGCCGCCTTCTTCGGTTTCTTGCGCTACGCTGCCGCGCAACGACAAGAATTTGTAGTTATCTTTTGGGTCTACAATCAGGAAAGCGGCTTTGCCTTTGCGCTTCAATACCTTGTCCTTGACTCTGCCGCGCGCGGTATTGATGACGATGTGCGTGCCGTCCCAATCGAACCAAATCGGCGTCACCTGTGGCGAGCCATCGGCAAGCGTTAGCGCGAGGAAAGCAAATGCTTTGGTTTCCCACCGTAACAAGTATTGTAATCGTTCCGGAATTTCAACTGTCACGCGACTCCCTTGTCTGCCATTTTGTTATTGCGCGCCGCTCGCTTTCAAAATCAAAAACTCCCCCTTGCCCACAGGAACGAGGCTCGTCACGTAGCCGCGCGTTGCCTGAACGGCTCGCACAAAATTTTCCATCTCGTGCGCATGCGAAACCGCGTTGTCACAGACAATGGCTCCGCCCGGCGCGAGAATTCTTTGCAAATCTTGCCACCACGCGACGTGTCGCTCGCGCTGGGTGTCCAAGAAAATCAGATCGAACGCGTTGGCATCCTGTTGCTTGATGAATTCGCCGGCATCTGCTTGCCGCGATTCGATCCACGCGCTCAAACCCGCGCGTTCGAAATTCCGCCGCGCCATTTCAACTTTGTGCTTTGCGATTTCGACTGTTGTGACCTTGCCGCCGGTTTCACGCGCCGCGCTCGCGAGCCACAAAGTCGAAAAGCCATTCGACGTTCCGATTTCCAAAATGCGCATTGCTTTGATGGCGCAGGCAAGCCAATATAGAAATTCGCCGGTGCTCTTTTGGATGTTGAGCATCATGTGTTGGTGGTCGGCTTCGCGCGCGTCATTCTCAATCCCGAATTGCTCCAACTCCTGTAAAATGCCGGCAACTTTTGGGTCAATCATTTTGCGAGACCCAAGAAATACCGATGCATCCGCACATCGCGCGTCAACTCTGGATGAAACGAGGTCGCGAGTAAATTGCCTTGTCTTGCCGCGATAATCGTGCCGTCGTCGAGTTTGGCAAGCACCTCCACGCCTTTGCCGACGCTTTCAATCAGTGGTGCGCGAATGAAAATCGCGTGGAAGGGCGCGGGCTTGCCGCTGCCGTTTTCAATCGCGTTCAGCGCGGGAATGTCCAGATCAATTTCAAAACTGTCCACTTGCCGCCCGAACGCGTTGCGCTTCACTTTCACATCCATCAACTCGAGCGTCGGCTGCGCGCGCCCAATGTCTTTGGCGAGAAAAATCATGCCCGCGCACGTGCCCCAGACCGGCTTGCCGGATTTGCAAAACGCGCGTAGCGGCTCCAGCAATTTGAATTCGACGGCGAGTTTCGCGAATGTCGTGCTTTCGCCGCCCGGCATAATCAAGCCGTCGAGTCCCGCCAGCTGTTCCGCTTTGCGAATCTCGACGGCATCGACGCCGATGCGCTTGAGCATTTGCGCGTGCTAGATGAAATCGCCTTGCAGGGCGAGGACGCCAATTCTCATGTCTCAAGTCTCAGGTCACAGGTTACAGGTCACAAGTCGCCGGTCGCATGTCACAAATAATAAGCGATTAGAGGTCGAGGTCTCGTGACTTGAGACCTGCGCCTCGAAGCCTGCGACATGTGACTTGCGACTTGCCTCACCATCCTCGCACGGCGAGCAATTCTTTTTCCGGAATTTGTTTTACCGCAAGTCCCGCCATCGGAATGCCTAGTCCGCGCGAAACCCGCGCGATAATATCCGGATCGTTGAAGTGCGTCGTCGCTTCGACGATCGCTTTCGCGCGCGGCGCCGGGTCAGCCGACTTGAAAATGCCGGAGCCGACGAAGACACCATCGACGCCGAGTTGCATCATTAACGCCGCGTCCGCCGGCGTCGCGATGCCGCCTGCCGCGAAATTCACGACCGGCAAGCGGCCCAGTTCGGCAGTCTCTTTCAATAATTCATACGGCGCGCCGAGTTCTTTGGCGACGTGCATTAATTCTTCCGGGCGCATATTCTGAATGCGGCGAATTTCGCCGAACACGGCACGCGCATGCCGCACTGCTTCGACGATATCGCCGGTGCCGGCTTCGCCTTTGGTGCGAATCATCGCCGCGCCTTCGCCGATGCGGCGCAATGCCTCGCCCAAATTCCGGCAGCCGCACACGAACGGCACGTTGAAATCATTTTTGTTGATGTGATTTTCTTCATCCGCCGGCGTCAGCACTTCGCTTTCATCAATGTAATCGACGCCGAGCGCTTCCAGCACTTGCGCTTCGACAAAATGACCGATGCGCGCTTTTGCCATCACTGGAATGCTGACTGCTTCCATAATCTCGCTGATCTTGGTCGGGTCTGCCATCCGCGCGACGCCGCCCTCGCGCCGAATATCGGCGGGGACGCGCTCCAATGCCATTACCGCGCACGCGCCGGCATCTTCCGCGATTTTCGCTTGCTCGGCGTTGGTGACATCCATAATCACGCCGCCCTTGAGCATTTGCGCCAGCCCGACCTTCACCGCCCAGGTTCCGATTTGTTTTTCTGCCATGTGATCCTCCAGAAGTGATAGAAGGCGTAGAAGTGAAAGAAGGCGCAGAGGTCAGAGAAGGTGCGCCCTCTTTGCCCTCTCCGCCTTCTTATGCCTTATTTCTTTTTGAACGTCAACAACCAATCCTTCTCGTTCAACTTTTCCGTGCCCAAGACCAGATGCCCTTCATTCGTCATTGATTTCGGCACATTCGTCGCAGACTCGTCATTGTCCACGACGACTTGCAAAATCTGGCTCGGCTCGAGCATTTCGAGCGCGAGCTTGGATTTGACGAACGTGTACGGGCACACTTCGCCTTTGAGATCGAATTCAAAATCCGGTTGGACTTCGCGTGGGGTTGGAACGATGATTGGATTCCACTTGGCTGTCATATTACCTCCGGCTGATTCCATCGTGTTGCGTATTCCGTTTCAAGCCGGCTGGGACACGCAACACGTAACACGCAACACGCTTACTCCATCGGCAACCCGCGCGCTTGCGCCCAATCCATCATCGAGCCGTCGTAATTCCGCGCGCGCACATAACCCAACAATTGCAACGCGGCAAACATATGCGACGACCTTGCGCCGCTCGCGCAATAAACGACCACTTCTTTGTCCAGCGTCGCGCCGACGGATTCGAGTTGCGCCTTGAGCGTCGCCGCGTCTTTGAACGTTTGGGTCGTCAGATCCAGCGAAGCATCGTGCGGCAGATTGTGCGCGCCGGGAATGTGCCCGCCGGAATACTCGCCTTCACTGCGCGTGTCGAGCAAAAACAAATCGCCGCGCGTGGCATTCGCTTGAATCCACTCCGCCGTCGCGCGGACCGCGGCATTGGGTTGGGGCAGATAGTTTGTTGCCGGAAATTGGGGCGCGTCGGCTGTCATCGCGCCGCCGGCTTTTTTCCACGCCGCCCAACCGCCGTGCAAGATTTTGACGTCGCGATGCCCGAAATATTTCAAGAGCCAATACGCGTACGTCGCCAACGTTCCCGTCCATTCATCGTAAATCACAATCGCGGAATCATTGGCGATGCCGCGTGCGCCGAGCGTCTGCGCGATCTTTTCCGCCGGCGCGAGATCGCGCATTCGATTTGCCATCACGAAAAATTCGCGCGCCGGGTCGAGTTGAATTGCGCCGGGAATATGTCCCATCCGATAACCAACCGGCAAACGCGGATCGGATGCGCGCACGTCGAGCAATCGTAAATTTACGTCCGTGAGATGTTGTTTGAGCCAGTCGGCTTCGACGAGAAGATTGGAGTTGGGATAATCCATGCCTCATCCTACCCCTCTTCCTGAGGGGGAGAGGGAAGAACCGCCCGCCATTGCCGGGATGACGGAAACTTCGTCGCCGTCTTTGATCGGCGTCGCTTGCCCTTGCAATGTGCGAATGTCTACGCCGTTCACGAACACATTGATAAAGCGTTTGATTTCGCCGCGCTCCATGACGCGTTCGCGAAAGCCGGGATATTGCGTTTCGGCTTGTTCGATGAGATCGGCAATGCTCGCCGCGCTCAATTGCACTTTGGAATTGCCGCTCGTCAGTTTTCGTAGCGGTGTCGGAACAAATAAGGTAATTGCCATTCGCGTTAATCGCTCCCCTCTATTGAAACTACTTTTTGATTCTATGCCAAAGCATAGTCCTTGTCAACAAAAAATTCGTTAGAGCATTTCATCCGAAATTTTGAGAAACAAAAAAGCGTTCACGCGCGAGTCTGCGCGTGAACGCCGGTGAGATTGCCAAGAAAACGTTTATACTGACATGGCGCGTTTCGCGCGGCGGCGCCACACGGCGCGCACGATCGCGGCGAACAACAGCAGCGGTGTCAGCGCGACGAGCAAGATCGGCAGAACAAACAGCGCGAACCAGATGATCAAATTCGCGATGCCTTGCAACGCCTGCACGAGCGCGCGCAACGCTTCGCGCGCGGTGCGGTCGGGCAGCCAGCGATTCGAATCAACGATATCAACGTCTTCATGCTGCGTCAATTCAATCGTCACGGTCGCGAGCGTGCTGGTCTTTTCGATGACGTTGATCTGCCCTTTGATCTGCTCGATCTGCTGACGAATTTGCGTTAGTCGATTGTAGACCGCGAGAATTTCGTCCGCCTTGCCGGATTTTTCGCGCACGGACTCGAACAGCTTGCGTAGTTCAACTTCCGCGGCTTCGAGATTCTTGAGTTGCGCGCCGAGATCGGTGTAGCGGTCGGTCACGTCATTCGCGTTTGAATTCTCGGTCAGCACTTGCAAGCCGGCGGCTTTGATTTGCTTGAGCGCGGCATCCAGCGACTCTGCCGGAATCCTCAGCGTAATCGAGCCGCCGAGCCGATTGCGCGCGTTGCGCCGCAAATTGGTCGCGGCAACATAGCCCTTGTACTGCGCGACAATCGCGTTGATGTCAGTGACGGCTTTTTCAGAATCCGCGACCTCCAAATTCATATTCACGGTGCGCACAATCATGCGATCCGGAACCGGCGCGGCGGCTGGCGCGCCTTTTTGTTGATCGCCGGTCGCATCTGCTGCAAACGATTCAGCCATCGGCGGCGCGGCTGGCGCCGGCTGTGGCACACCACCGATAGATGGCGCGATAGAGCGCGCGGTGGGTGCTGAGGCGCACGCGGCAATCGAAAGTGCAAGAGCGAAGAGGATGAGCGTAAAAAGTTTTTTCATTTGTCTCCTTTCAATTGATAGACGCCGGAGATGGGGACAAAGTTCCATAACGCGCACGAGAGCCTGCCCTGAGTCCTTCGCGATGCTCAGGATAAACTCCGTCGAAGGGTGCTATGCTACGACAATTTCTAACCTCTAATTTCCATTCTCTAATTTCCAATTCCCTCACCACCCCGCGCTCAACCGATTGATCAAGCGTGCCGGCAGATCGGCATCGCGCATGAGCGCTTGCGTCGCGCCAATGTTGTACTCGATGCGTTTGTGCGTGATCGTGAGCGTGTCGGTGTCGAGGATCGCGTATGCCGCGCGCGGATCACCATCGCGCGGCTGACCGACGCTGCCGGGATTGACCATCATGCGCTCGGGTCCAAATTGAAAGGAAGTGGTTTCGGGAAGCGGTTCAGGGATCGCGAGGTCTTCATCGGCTTTCAAGCGATAGACGACCGGGACGTGGGTGTGTCCCATCAAGCAAAAGGGCGTATCGAAATAATCAAAGTTGATGCGCGCAATCGCGGGACCCAAAACGTATTCCCAAATTGGATAACGCGGACTGCCGTGCACGAGCGTAAATTTTTCTAATTCCGTCGGCACGCGTTCCGGCAATAGATGCAGCCAATCCAGGTTGTGCGGCGTGAGTTGCTCGCGCGTCCAGAGCGTCGCTTGCCGCGCGTCGGGATTGAATTCACCGAGATCAATTTTCTCGATGACTGCCCAATCGTGATTGCCGGCAAGGCAGAGCGGTTTGAGCGCGCGCAATTGCTCAACACATTCGTTCGGCTGCGGACCGTAACCGACGACATCACCCAAACACCACACGCGATCGAATTCACCGGCAGCGTCGACCACCGTTTGAAACGCGGTGAGGTTCGCATGAATATCGGAGATGATTAGAATTTTCATTAGCCGAATTGTAGCACAATCGGCAAGTGAGGCAAACCATACGTCATTGCGAGCGAAGCGAAGCAATCCCCCAAATGCACTCTGGAGACACCTGCGCTTGCGTGCGGGGCAAGTGTTGCTTCGGCGCAATGGCGCGCCTCGCAATGACGCAGTCGTCCAATTGCCGCGTTCTTTTAATCCGGATATAATAGACGCGCGTGATTGAGATCATCAGCCAGAGTTTGGAAGAAACCCAAATGTTCGGAGCGCGCATCGGAGTCCTCGCACAGCGCGGGGATCTATTTTGTTTGGAAGGCGATCTCGGCGCGGGCAAAACAAGTTTTGCGCAAGGGCTGGGGCGCGGGCTAGGCATTGCCGATGCGATCCACAGCCCGACTTTTATTCTCGCGAACGAACATCGCGGCGGACGCTTGCCGCTCTATCATCTCGATGTCTACCGCGTCGCGAGCGCGGGCGAAGCGATGGGCTTTGGGCTGGACGATTATCTCGCCGGCGACGGCGTGTGCGTAATCGAATGGGCGGAAAAAATTCGCGCAGCGTTGCCAACGGAATGTTTATGGATTTTGTTTGAACATCACGGCGAGAATGCGCGCAAGATTTCAATGCAGGCGAAGGGCGCGCGGTATGTAAACTTGTTGGAGAATTTTCAGTAGGCGATTGGTAGAAGTTAGAAGCTGGAGATTAGAAATCCTTTGCGATTCGACCTCCAACTTCCCGCCCTCTGGGCATCCTATTTCCAACTTCCAAAAAATGCTTCTTGCGATTGATACTGCCACGCGCGCGGCGAGCATTGCGCTGTATAATGGTGACGGCGTTTATGCCGAGACCTCGTGGCGGGCGCGCGAAAATCACACCGTCGAGTTGACGGCGCAGATTGCGCATTTGTTGCAGCTTGCCGGCATCACGAAAAATGATTTGATCGCGATTGGCGTCGCGCAAGGACCGGGATCGTTTGCCGGTTTGCGCGTTGGCATGAGCGTGGCGAAAGGACTCGCCTGGAGTTTGCACATTCCACTCCTCGGCATTCCGACACTCGACGCGCTAGCGAGCGCGTATGTTTTTCAGCCGGAACCGGTCTGGACCATTCTTGCAGCTGGGCGCTCGCGCTATTCGGTGGCGCGATATGTTATGGACGCCGGCGCGATGCGGCGCGCAAGTGAGCTGGCATTGGTCGATGCAGGCGGGTTGATTGAGTTGGCGGCGAAAGAAAATGCCCCGGCAATTTTTTGCGGCGAGATTGACGCCGCGCTGGAAAACATATTGCGCGAAGAATTGCGCGAACGCGCGCAGATCGCGTCGCTGGCAATGAACGCGCGGCGCGCCGGTTATTTGGCAGAACTGGCGTGGGCGCGCTTGCAACGCGGCGAGTCCGACGATGCGCGGACGCTCGCGCCAGTCTATATGCCGACGGCGAGTATCCCATAGACCTAATCCGAATCAAGAATATCTGCCCACTAAGAACACGAAGATTCACAAAAAAATATTGATTGTTTGTGTTCCTTCGTGCTCTTTCGTGGGGAAATGTTATTTCGGATAACGTCGAATAACGAATCATGATTGACACTTCCGCCCTGCGCTTTCAAATCGAACCGATGCGCGTGACCGATGTCGACGCGATGATGCCAATCGAAGAGGAAGCGTTTACGGCGCCGTGGTCCGCGCGCGCCTACACCTACGAACTACAGCACAACGCGAACGCGTACTATTACGTCGCGCGTCCGGTTCTGCCGGCTGCGATGAATGCGCCGCTGGATTCGATTTGGCAACGCGCGCGAGGAATTTTTTCGCGCCCGCCGGCGCATCCCGCGCCGCTGGTCGGCTACGCTGGCTTTTGGTTCATCGTTGACGAGGCGCACATCAGCACGATTGCGACGCATGCCGAATGGCGGCGGCGCGGCATCGGCGAGCTGTTGTTGATCGCGATGCTGGAGCGCGCGTTGGAGTTGCGCGCCGTGACGATGACGTTGGAAGCGCGCGTGTCGAATCTCGGCGCGCTGGCGTTGTATCGCAAATATGGTTTTGAGGTGGTCGGGACGCGGACAAAATATTATCACGATAACAACGAGGACGCGTTCATCATGACGACGCCGCCGATCCAAGCCGCGGAGTATCGCGAACGAATCGGCGCGCGACAAATGAATTTGCGCGCGGGGTTGGCGCGTTAAAGCGACGGGGCGAGAAACTATTCACACGGAGGAAACGTATGGTTAGTAACGAGTTGCTGGAAATTCTGCGCTGTCCGCATTGCGTTAGCGGTCCCACGCGCAAAGAAGGTCCGGATCCGGGTCGGCTGTTGCTGATCAAGGATGCCTGGCTGGTATGTCAAGAAAAAGATTGCGGACGAAAATATCCGATTCGCAATGACATCCCGGTAATGCTCATCGAAGAAGGCGACAAGTACATCCAAACGTCCGTCGAGCAATTGCCGGCGGCATAAGCGAGGGGAGAAATGAATTTACGCACCCTGACGATCATTTTAGCTGTGGTGACGCTGATGGCGCTGTGCGTCTGCGCGATTTTTGTCGCGGTCTTGCTTCCGCAAGTGATTCAACGCGCGTCGCCGGCAATTGCCCAGCCCGCGCAAAATCCCACACCGCGCGCGCAAGCCATCGCCGGTCCTTCACCAACGCGCCCGGCGAACAATTATACGAA
>JACQGS010000055.1 GCA_016199405.1 Chloroflexota bacterium
GCACGATCATGCGCAATACGCTACGCCAACTCGCGACGCCGGATGAATTGCGCGGGCGCATGACTGGCGTGAATATGATTTTTTTTATGGGCGGACCGCAACTCGGCAATCTCGAAGCCGGCATCGTCGCCGCGTGGATTGGCGCGCCGTTAGCGGTCATTACCGGCGGCATTGCGACGATCCTCGCCGTTGCCGCGACCGCGTGGCTCGCGCCGCAGTTACGCGAGTATAAAGATCAGTAATCAGTCAGCAGTTATCAGTTACCAGTGGTTATAGACGAAAAGGAGAGACGATGAGCAACTTGCCGCACGCATCAAGTTTCCGGGATTTGCTGGTTTATCAAAAAGCAAAACAATTGGAGCGCGAGGTCTTCCGCCTGACCAAATCCTTTCCCAAAGATGAAATGTTCTCGCTGACGAGCCAGATACGACGATCAGCGCGTTCAGTGGGCGCGAATATTGCAGAGGCGTGGGCAAAACGTCGGTACGAAAATCATTTCATCAGCAAGTTGACGGATGCGGATGGTGAACAGCAGGAAACTCAACACTGGTTTGGCACTGCGCTTGACTGCGAATATATCAATCAACAACAAGCCGCGCAATTTGTCACTCGTTATGAGGAAGTTGGCCGATTGCTTGGAGGGATGATAGAAAAATCAGACCGGTTTTGCGGCGAGTTACAAAAAACATCGCGCGAATCCTCAGCCGAGTACTTTGTCAATGCGACTATTGCTGACTGACAACTGCTCACTGATTCCTGGTCACTGGTTACTGGTCAGTGATCACTGATCACTGATCACTGATGACTGATCTCTGGAGGCCTCATGCTTGACCAACTCAACCAACTGCGCGACAACGCGCTACAAGAACTGGAACCGATTTGGGATTCGGCACCGCTGGAAGCATGGCGCGTGAAATATATCGGACGCAAAGGCGCGCTCGCGCAAGCGATGGAGCAACTCGGCGCGTTGCCCAAAGCCGAACGCGGCGCCGTCGGCAAACTCGCGAACGAAGTGAAAACCGCGCTCGAGTCCGCGTTCGCCGCGAAAACCGGGCAGATGCAACAACGCGCGCTGAGCGAATCGCTCGAATCCGAACCGCTCGATGTGACCTTGCCCGGTCGGCCGCGTGCGCGCGGGCGTTTGCATCCGGCGACGGCGGTGATGCGCGAGATTTATCGCATCTGGGGCGATATGGGCTTTCAGATTTTTCGCACGCGCGAAGTGGAAACGGACGAAATGAATTTTCAATTGCTCAACATTCCGCGCTTTCATCCGGCGCGCGACAACTGGAGCACGTTCTATATCGCCGATTCTGATCAGCGCGTTCTGCTCCGCACGCATACCTCGCCCGGACAAATTCGCGCGATGCGCGCGCTGCACCCCAACCCGATCCGCGTCATCTTGCCGGGCATGTGCTATCGCTACGAACAGATCACCGCGCGCAGTGAAATTCAATTTTATCAAGTCGAAGGGCTTGCGGTCGGGCACAACATTACCTTTGCGGATTTGAAGGGTACGCTGACCGAATTTGCGCGGCGGCTGTACGGCGAAAACATTCAAACGCGTTTTCGCGCCGATCATTTTCCGTTCACCGAGCCGAGCATGGAAATGGATGTCGAGTGCATCATTTGTCACGGCGCGGGCTGTCCGGTCTGCAAGCAAACCGGCTGGCTCGAAATTTTAGGATCGGGGATGGTGCATCCGGATGTTTTGCGGAACGGCGGCTATGATCCGGCGGAATGGAGCGGCTTTGCGTTTGGCATGGGACCGCAACGCATCGCGATGTTGAAGCATCGCATTGATGACATCCGCTATTTTTGGGGCAACGATTTACGGTTTCTGGAGCAGTTCTAGTCGCAAGACGCAAGTCACAAGACGCAAGACGCAAGTCGCAGGTCGCAGGTTGCAAGCCGCAAGTCACAGACGCAGGACGCAAGCCGCAAGTTGCAGGTAGCATGTGACCTGTAACTTGACACCTGTGACCTGTGACCTGTGACTTGACACCTGAGACTTGAGACAGGAGTTTGCAATGAAAGTACCATTGAGTTGGCTTCGCGAATTCGTTGACATCACGATTCCCGCGCACGAACTCGCGGAAAAATTATCCGTCGCCGGGCTTGAAGTCGAGCAGATGCAATACATCGGCTTGCCGCGGCCGCACGGAATCAAAAACGCGCCGAGCGACGCGCCCGAAGTCGAATGGGCGCGCGATAAGTTTTTCGTCGCGCAGATTCTCGAAATCAAACCGCACCCCAACGCCGATCGCTTGACGCTCGCGATCGTGGATTACGGCAAAGGTGAGCCGATCCAAGTTGTCACCGGCGCGCCGAACATCAAGGTCAGCGAGCGCGGCATGAAAGTCGCGTTCGTGCTCGAAGGCGCGCGCTTGTACGATGGTCATGCCACCGGTTGGGAATTGATGACGCTGAAGCGCGCGAAAATTCGCGGCATCGAATCCGGCTCGATGGTCTGCTCGGAAAAAGAACTTGCGATCAGCGCGGAGCACGAAGGCATCATCCTTTTGCCCGACGACGCGCCGGTCGGCGCGCCGCTCGCGGATTATTTAGGTGACGTGATCTTGGACGTCAAGATCAATCCGAATATGGCGCGTTGCGCGTCGATCATTGGTGTCGCGCGCGAAGTTGCCGCGCTCACCGGCAAGAAATTGAAAATGCCGACATTAAATGTTTTGGCAAGAGGCGCGGCGATTGCCGGGCAATTGGAAATCGTGATCGAAAACCCGGAATTGAATCCGCGTTTCACCGCCGCGCTCATTCGCGGCGTGGAGATCAAGCCGTCGCCATTTTGGATTCAGCATCGCCTGAAATTAGCCGGCGTGCGCGCGATCAACAACATCGTGGACGTAACGAATTACGTGATGCTCGAAACTGGGCAACCGCTCCACGCGTTCGATTACGATAAATTAGTGGGGCGAGCACAAGGCAGCGCCCCTACAATTATCACGCGCCTGCCAAAACCGGGCGAAACAATTGAAACGCTCGACGGCGTGAAACGCCAACTCGATCCCTTCACGATTTTGGTTTGCGATGCGCGCGGCGCACTTTCGCTCGGCGGCGTCATGGGCGGCGCGGAATCCGAAGTGAGCGCGCAATCGAAAAATATTTTGCTCGAAGCCGCGGCGTGGAATTATCTCAACATCCGCCGCACGATGCAGGCGCAGCACCTCGCGTCCGAAGCCGGTTTTCGTTTCAGCCGTGGCATTCATCCCGCGCAAGCCATCGTCGGGCTCAAGCGCGCGATTGAAATGATGCGGCAACTCGGCGGCGGCGAGATCGCGCGCGGCGTCATTGATGAATACCCACGCAAGCCAAAAAAGATCGTAATCGATTTGCCGGTCGCGGAAGTGAAACGCTTGCTCGGCGTAGAAATTCCGGTGAAGGAGATTGTGCGAATTTTGGAGAGTCTCGAGTTTCAAGTCTCAAGTCCCAAGTCCCATGTTCCAAGTTCCAAGTCCAAAGTCCGCGGTCGTTCCACGTCACTCGCCACTCGTCACCCGTCACTTCACATCACCGTGCCCGATCACCGCCTTGACGTGGACGGCGCGGACGATTTGATCGAAGAGATCGCGCGCGTGTACGGCTATGCGCGTATTCCGATTTCGCGGATGAATGACGAACTGCCGCCGCAGCGCGCGAATGTCGAACTCGACCAAGAAGAACTCGCGCGCGATATTTTGATTGACGCCGGCTTGCAAGATGTCGTTTCATACGCGTTGACGACGCCGGAACGAGAGGCGATGCTGATTCCCTTTGACGAAAGGGCAACCACGAGGGCTGCCCCTACAAATGCCGCGCGCGATTACGTCCGCATCGAAAATCCGATCAGCGCGGAACGCGTGGCGATGCGCCAATCACTCACCGCGAGTTTGTTGGAACTCGTGGGCGCGAATCTGCGTTATCGCCCGCGCGTGAATATGTTTGAAATCGGACTGGTCTATTGGGGTCGCCGCAAGGGCGATGCCCTACTGCTGCGTGAACTCGCGAGCGAATTGCCCGGCGACGACGCGCTGCCGCTCGAACGCCGGCGGCTGGGCATCGCGCTGACCGGCGCGCGCGACGAAAGCGCATGGCAGAAAAATGATTCCGCGCCGCAAGATTTCTACGATCTCAAAGGCGTCGTCGAAACCTTGCTCGCCGGCTTGCGCATTCAGAACGCGGCGTTCACGCCGACCGGTCATCCCTCGTTTCATCCGGGCAGGGCGGCGGAGTTGAAATTGGGCGAGGCGGTGATCGGCGTTTTTGGCGAATTGCATCCGGTCGTGCGCGAAAAATTCGATTTGCCGGCGCAAGCGGTGCTCGTCGGCGAATTCGATCTCGACGCGCTGTTCGCGCGCGTGCCGCCGGCGCAGCCCTTGCGCGCGTTGTCGCGCTTTCCGGCAATCGCGCAAGACCTCGCGCTGATCGTGGATGAAAATATCGCGGCGGAGCGCGTGCACGCGCTGATCGCGCAAACCGGCGGCGCGTTGTTGCAACGCGTCGCGCTGTTCGATCTGTATCGCGGCGAGCCGATCCCGCGCGGCAAAAAATCGCTCGCGTACCAACTCACGTTCCAAGCCGACGACCGCACGCTCTCCGACGCGGACGCGAGCAAGCTGCGCGAGAAAATCGTGCAGCGCGTGCGCAAAGAAATCGGCGCGGAGGTGCGCGGCGGTTAGAATCCGGTGCGACGCATTTTGGGCGACCATCCTTCGGCTTCGCTCAGGACAGGCTCTGGGTCGCCCCTACAAATGCGTCGCACCTTTAGATTTTCGCGTCTTTCGCGTTTTTCGCGCTTTTTATGCTATACTTTTTCCCGGAGGCAACGATGCGATCCAGATTCACGCGTTCGCAGATCGCGCTGGGCATTCTCATTTTATTGATCGTGCTCATCGTCATCGGCAAGTTTGTCAGTTTTGCGCCGTGACAGAAACATGAGGTAACCATGATCGGCGGATTTAACGGGCTAGACATTTTTATTCTCGCGCTCGTCGTCGTCGGGATTGCCGTCGGCTTCGCGCAAGGATTGTTGCGGCAAGTGATTGGACTCGCCGCGCTGTATGTCGGCGCGATTCTCGGCGCGCAGTACTATAATGTACTGGGCGGGTTTTTGCGTTTTGTGCTTTCCTCCGCGCCGAGCAAATTCATCAACGCGATCGCGTTTTTCATCATCGTCTTTGCGGTTTCCGCGATCATCAATTTCTTGGTGCGCGACGCGTACCAATCGACTAAATTGCGGATCTTTCCCGTGGTGGATCAATTGGGCGGCGCGATCGTCGGACTCGTCTCGCCGCTCATCACCTTGACGCTTGTCTTGCCGGTCATCATCTTTGCCGCGAGCGAGCCCTGGCCCTTTTTTGATCAGACCCGATATTTGGTGACGACCGCTTTGCAAACCTCGCGCCTCTTGCCGATCTTTGAATATTTCAAGCCCGTGATCTTGGACGCGGTCGGACCTTGGCTTCCCGCCGGTCTGCCGGCGTTGTTCAATTTGTGATCCGCGTAATGAACCCAAAATATTTTCGCACGCTCGAACTCGATAAAATCCTCGCGCGACTCGCGGCGCAGTGCGCGTTTGCCGCGAGCGCCGAGCTCGCGTCCGATCTCACGCCCTCCGTTGACGCGGACGACATTGCGCGCGCCCAAGCCGAAACAACCGAAGCGCGCGCGCTGCTCGACCAGCATTCTGAAATGAGCATTGGCGGCGCGCGCGAGGTGCGCCCGCTCGCGCGGAACGCGCGTATCGGCGCATTGCTCGCGCCGCCGGAATTTTTGGAAATCCGGCAAACGCTTTTCGCGGCGCGCGCCCTCCGCCGCGCGCTCGGCAAACTCGGGCTGTCATTTCCGCGGCTCGCCGCGCGCGCGGCGTTACTGCCGGAATTGCCGGCGGTCGCCGACGCGATTGCGCGCGCGATCAACGAGCGCGGCGAGGTCGCGGACAACGC
>JACQGS010000056.1 GCA_016199405.1 Chloroflexota bacterium
CGCTCCTGACGCCCAGCACGGCTGGGCTACTACCCCTTTTAAGACGACCTCTGAGAGATCGGGGAGTTCTTTTGGAAATTCCTTGGTGCACTTTTTATTTTCCGATCAGCCAATCGAAAAAGGATTTGGCAGTGGCGGACGCGTTCGCTTGGGCAATATCGCGCCCGACGCGCACAAATTCAAACGCGAAACCCGACAACAAGGCGATCAACACGCTGACGACCATCAGGCGGACGAAATTTCGCACCTGCCGCTTGCCGTCAACGCTGTCGGTAAACTCTTCGCCTTTGACGAAAAAGAACCAACCCAAGCGGAACATGAAATAAAACGCGAGCAAACTGAAACCGACAAAGACGAGCGTCAACGGAGAACTGAAATTGCCTCCGATGATTCGCTCAAGTAAACCAGCCATATCGACACTCCTTATTCAGCGTCAGCGAACAAGTCGCCCAGAAATATAACGGTGGCGCACGACAAATATAGCATAGCCATCTTGTACCATTCTGTCAAACGCATAAAATCCGAGCGGAGCAAACGTTAGTCCGGGAATCAAATGTGGCGGTGCTCAACGTGATTCGAGGGCTGAGCGAGCAACATCCGATTGTGTGGATGGCAGTGCAAAATCGTGGAGATCGATCGCGCGCAAGTGGCGCGGAGAGAGATGGGGAGCGAAGGAAATATTGCGAAAGCGTGAGGCAATCCCAAAAATAATTGATACTTTCTTTGATCGGTGGTAGAATATTTGCGATGAGAGGGAACGCGCTTCAGTTGATGACGAGAAAAGCGAACGGGGATGACTTTGCCGCCCAATCGCCAAACGGCGAAGATTTAATGTCCCGCCGTAAACATGCGCCGCAGGTCTGGCAACCGCGTTACACGCTCACGCCTGCCATCGCGCGCGGGTTGAGAGAGATTGAAGCGGCGCTCGCCCTGGTCGCGCGCGCGCCTCTGCCGCCCGCCGCGCAAGCCGAATTGCGCCGCCGCGCGCGCCTGCGCTCCACACATTATTCCACGCGCATAGAGGGCAATCGGCTGACGCTGGCAGAGGCGGAGCAGGTGATTGCAAACAAAGGCGCCACGTTTGCGGGGCGCGAACGCGACGCGCGCGAGGTGCGTAACTATTGGAACGCGCTCTTGCGCGTCGAAGAATGGGCGGCGCAAAAACTGCCGATTACGGAAAACCTCATTCGCCGTCTGCACGCGCTTGTCGAAAAAGGCGCGCGCGCCAAGCCGACGCCGTACCGCGACGGACAAAACGTGATCCGCGATTTACAGTCGGGCGCGGTCATTTACCTACCACCCGAGGCGAAAGATGTGCCTACCCTGATGGCGGAAATGACCGCGTGGGTGAATCGGGCAGAAAAGGCAAACGCGCCCATTCCCCTCATCGCGGGCTTGGCGCACTATCAATTTGTGACGATTCATCCGTACTACGACGGCAACGGGCGCACCGCGCGATTGCTCGCGACCTTCCTCTTGCATCGCGGCGGGTACGGATTGAACGGCTACTTTTCGCTGGAAGAGCATCACGCGCGCGATCTGGCGGCGTACTATCGCTCGCTGGCGACGCATCCGCACCACAACTATTACGAAGGTCGCGCCGACGCCGACTTGACGCCGTGGCTGGAATATTTCATCCAGACTTTGGCGAACGTGTTCGTCGCCGCGCAGGAAGAAGCGTTGCGCCACAGCCCACGCGGCAGCGCGGGCGGAGCAAAACTCTTGGAACGCTTCGATCACCGCGCACGGGTTGTTTTGGGCTTGTTCGCGTACGCGGAGCGCATCACCACGCGTCAGGTCGCGGACGCGCTCGGATTATCGGAGCGAATGGCGCGCGTGCTGTTGCGTGAGTGGACGCGCGCGGGATGGCTCATCGTCGCCGAGCCGTCCAACCGCAAACGCGCCTACGCGCTCGCCGAGGATTATCGGCAAGTTATCGGCAATGTATCGGCAATGCCAGAATAAACAACGCTTGCAGAAAGTGGCTGATGATTACCCACAAGTCCAAAACCAACCGCAGAGAACGCAGAGGCGCAGAGGCAAAGAACGGTTTTCTCTGCGTCTCTGCGCCTCTGCGGTGAGATGTGGGCAATCACCAGAGAAAGTGGCTGTTGCGGCAAGTGCAAAGAGTGCTACAATAGCGCACAAAGCGAAGGTGCTCTGACCACTCAGGAACGCTCGCTCTGGTCAAGTACCAAGCGGGCGTTTGTGTTTCATTCTGAAAAAAGGAGGCGCTGCCATGTCTGCCGAAGAACCAACCACGAGAGGACCAGCCAAGCTCATCGCCGAGCATTACCAAAGGACATATGAACTAACTTCTGAATTGCGTAAGGATCGCAATAGAATCTTTTTGATTCTGGTTGGCTTTCTCGCCCTCGCAACCCTTTTGTTCAGTTTGGGACAAACCAGTGCCAACTCGCTTTTGGTCAGATTGGTTGCCAAGTTACTTGACTTGACCGATGTCAAAGAGATTGATGCGCTGAAAACAAACATCAACTTTGACCTCTTGCAGACGATGGTGCTCGCAGTCGTCTTTTATCTCACAGTGAATTTGTATCATCACACGACTACGGTCTTGCGCCATTACGCGTACTTGGGCAAACTCGAAACAGAAATTCGAGACGCGCTGGGTCTTGATGCCAAGTCTATTTCATTTACCCGCGAAGGTGCTTTTTATAGTCAAGACCCTTCGTTTTGGCTCAGACTGGTTGGCAAGGTCTATGTCCTCATCCTGTTTGTACTGCTGGGCGGGTTTCTTGTTCTACATCTGACTCAAGATGTACAAGCGGGTTTTTCGCTCTTCACCGTCGCTGATGTTGCGATTGCATTGGCAATCGCCGGCTATTTCTTTGCATTCTCAACTGCCTCGTTCAAATTCTGAGGCGCGAGATTTCTCGCGGCAAAGACCGCCGCTCGAAATGACAGTATGGAGTAATTGCAATGCCCTCATCCCGTAAACCCGCAAAACCCACCCGCACGAAAAAAATCGTCGTGAAAAAAGCGCGCGCAGAGCGTGCGCCGCAAGCCAAACCAATCGCGTCGTACGATCACAAACTGTCCGACCGCGTGAACAATCCGCCCGTCGGTTTGGTGCACGCGGACAATGATCCTGAGCTCGCGGTTGGGCGCAAGACTTACGCGTACGATCCGCATCTCGATCCGCAGTTGGTTTGGGCGGGCAAAGCAGAGCATACGTCGTTCGAGGTGCCGACCGTCTCACTGCACGTTCACGAGCGGATTGATCCGCGCAGCATTTGAACTCACAATTCGCGAGAGGAGACCCTCACCATGAAACGCCCCAAACCCCGCGCCCTGCGCCAAACGTCCGTTGCCTCCGCGCCCCGTTGCGGCTTGTGCGGCTCGACGCGTAAAAAACTAACGCGCACATCGTGTTGCGGCAACTGGATCTGCGACGACGAAGCGAATTACGTCCTCTTTTCGTACGCGCGTAATTCCTGCCACCGCAATCACAGCCGCTATACGTTGTGCAGTTCGCATTACATCGAGAAGCATGCGGGACACTGGCAGGATTGCAAAAAGTGTCTTGAGGATTTCCAGACCGAGATATACGTTTGGTACGGCACGAACGAGTACAACTTTGAGAAACTCGCAAACCCTCCTGAGTTCAAGCCGACGCATTGCGCAGATTGCAAGTGCGTCATCCATCTGGGAACGGACGGCTACACGCTCTATCCCGGTGGGGCGTATCGTTGTGAGAGTTGTGCGGAAAAAGAGTGGCGGCGCCAAGAGCGGGCGCGCAAAGCAAAGCAGAAATGAAAAACGAGCGGTGCCGTTAAAGGCATCGCCCGTTCTATTTACCCGCCACAGATTTTTTCTGTAGCCGCCCCAAGAGTGCGCCGGAGAGGACTTGAACCTCCACAACTTGTTAAAGGTTATTAGGCCCTCAACCTAACGCGTCTGCCAATTTCGCCACCGGCGCATTTTCCAAACCACGCTCAGAATTATA
>JACQGS010000041.1 GCA_016199405.1 Chloroflexota bacterium
CCCAAGAGCCGCGCTTGCGTATTGCTTCCCAAATTCGCCAACTGCACAAAGCCATCCACTTGCGGCGCAACGCCGACCAGATCGGGCAGCGAGCGCAAGGCGTCGGCGTCTTCCAGCGTCAGCGTTGCGGCCGCGCCTTCCGCCGTGCGAACGCCATCCTGGCGCACCGCGCCGGGGCGAATGAACAGCAAATTTGTGCCGATGCTTTGAATCTGCGCGGTAATCGCGGCTTGCGCGCCGCGTCCAATGCTGAGCATCGCGATCACCAACATCACGCCGATGATAATGCCGAGCATCGTCAAAATCGCACGTAATTTGTTCGCGGCGAGACTACGCAGCGCGATGCGAATACTTTCGGTAACGGTCATTGGAAACCTCAGCCGTAACCGTTCAGCCCTGTGTCATTGCGAGCGCACTCTGCGAAGCAATCTCCAAAGTCCTTTTGGAGCTTGGGGATTGCTTCGGGCAAACTTCGCCCTCGCAATGACAAGGTGAACAATTACGAAAAAACAATCAACCCATCGCCAATTCGGATCGTTCGTTGCCCGAGCGCCGCGACGTTCGCATCGTGCGTTACCAGAACAACGGTCATGCCCTTCTCCCGGTTCAGCCGCTTGAAAATTCCCATAATCTCTGCGCCAGACTTGCTGTCTAAATTCCCAGTCGGCTCGTCGGCGAGGATGATGGCGGGATTATTGACCAGCGCGCGCGCAATCGCGACGCGTTGTTGTTGTCCGCCGGACAGTTCGTTGGGACGATGGTGCACGCGATCTTTCAACCCCACGGCATCCAACGCCGCGAGCGCGCGCTCCCGGCGATCCTTCGCGCCGGCGTACACCATCGGCAATTCTACATTGTCCAACGCCGGCGTGCGCGCGAGCAGATTGAACGTTTGGAAGACAAAGCCGATTTTCTTGTTGCGAATTGCGGCGAGTTCGTCGTCTTTCATCGCGGACACCTGCACGCCGTCTAAAAAATATTCGCCGGTCGTCGGGGTATCCAAACAGCCGATAATATTCATCAGCGTCGATTTGCCGGAGCCGGAGGGTCCCGTAATTGCGACCATTTCGCCGGAGTTGATGGTCACCGAGACGCCGCCCAACGCCGGCACATCCACGTCACCCATGCGGTAAATTTTCGTTACATTTCGAATGTCAATAACAGCTGCCATTTTATCTTCCAAAGAATTGAGCGCCGCCGGGCACGCCGGGCACGTTGCCGCTGCGCGTCGTGGTTTGCTGAATCAGCACGACATCGCCTTCATTCAAACCATTTGTCACTTCGACGAATTGATCGTTCGTCAAGCCCGTGCCAATCGGCGTGCTGATTTGCTCGCCTTTGAAAAGCACGGTAACGGTTTTCTGATTGCCGGTCGTCCGTACCGCGCGATTGGGAATCAGCAATACATTGTCGCGGCGTTCGACCGCGATCGCCATGTTCGCCGTCATTCCCGGTTTGATGGAGCCGTCCACATTTTGCACGACGAGCGTCACCGGATAATTCACGACGCCTTGCGTGACGGTGCCAATCGGCGCGACCGATTGGACTTGCGCGCTGTACGTTTTGCCGGTCAACGCGTCCAAGGTCATCTGCGCGGTTTGCCCCGCTTTGACCTTCGCAATATCCACTTCCGAGAGAGTGACTTTGACCTGCAAGGTTGCGAGGTCCACCAGCGTGAGCGCAACGCCCGACCCAACCGAATCGCTCACGTTGAAATTCACCGCGGAGACAACGCCGTCAAATGGCGCGACGATGCGCGCCTTTTCGATATTTCGCTGCGCTTGATCGACGCTCACTTGCGCTTGGTCCAATTGCACTTGGGCCGAGCGCAACGCGCTGTCGTTGATCGTCGAAGCGACTTGGCTGAAACTCGCCAGCGCGGATTGATAATCAATCGTCGCGGTTTGCAGTGCTTGGGCTTGCGTCGTCATTCCGATGTCGCCGCGCCAAGAAATCGCGTTGTAATCGCCCTGCGCTTTTTGTAATGCGATGGTCGCCTTGTCCAATCCTGCTCTTGCGACAATCAATTGGTTGGGGTTCTGGGCAACTTTGGTTTTGGCGGTCTCATAGCTCACTTGTGCGCTCGTCAGATTCGCCTGAGTGTTCTTGAGCGCGAGTTGCAAATCTACTAAATCCAATTCCATCAAGACCTGTCCGCTCTTGACCGTGTCACCGACTTGAACATTCACTTTGGCGACTCGCCCGGATTGCTGGAACGCCAGCGATGCGGTCTTCGGCGCGGAGACGTTGCCGGCGGCGCTCACCGTCGCGACGAGTGTGCCGCGCGTGACGGAGGCGTCTTGCGCGCGCACGGTCGTTGCCGCGCTGGTGACTGTGCTGGAGGGTCGTGTGAGAAAAAAAACGGCGACGAGCAGCGCGGCGACTCCGACTCCGCCCATGATGTAATGCTGACGTTTCATGAAATCCTCCTATCGCGGACCAGCCGAAATCAAACAGGACATGACCCACCAAGCACACGAAGGAACACTAAATTATTTCGAGATCTTCGTGTCCTTCGTGGACAAAATTTTATCGCGCGATTCACTCGGCGGCGACACCTTGTAGTTTCGGCTGGAAGATTGCCAGCACAGTATCGCGCGGAGGTCGCGATGACTTCGGGCGAGCGTGCTGGTTCAGCAAGGCGCGTAACTGTATCTTGGCGCGGCGCAAATGCGTGCGCACAGTGTTCAATGGAATTTCCAAGGTCGCCGCGATTTCCTCGTACGAAAATTCTTCAAGATAACGCAAGACGATCACGGTCTTATAATGCGACGGCAGTTGCGCGACTGCCGCGCTGACTTCGCGCGCCAGCGCTTGCTTTTCAAGTTGTTCCCACGGCGGCAGCGCGTGATCGGGAATCGATTCGCTGGCGTCGTCAGCGTCTTCAGTGGCGCGGCGCGCCGCGTCGAGATCGGAAAAGAGCATCGGACGCTTTTTGCGTCCGTGATCGTAGCATAGATTGATGGCGATCCGAAAGAGATACGGCTTGAAGGGCCGCTCAAGATCAATTTGATCCAGCGCGTGGATGACGCGGATAAAAGTTTCTTGCGCGATGTTTTCGGCTTCCATCGCATCGCCCACCCAGCGCATCGAGGCGCGATGAATCGCTGGAGTATAGCGTTCGACCAGTGTGCGGAAGGCGTCCGAGTTGCCGGCTTTGAATTGCCGGAGCAAATCGGTATCGGCGTTAAGCATAGCGCGCCTCGCCCCAGATTATTACGATGATAAAAACCTTCAGTTTCACTCGGGATCCTATTCTAATCGCAATTGGGGCTGACGCCAAACGTCTCGCCGTCACGGCTTGTGCAAAGTCGTGTTTCAAAATATGGGTGGCAGCCCAGCCGCGCTGGGCGTGAGCAAAACGGCAGCGCGGCTGCCTTCTATCCATCGTGTCAAGCGACTTTGCACAAGCCCTGTCTCGCCGTGCGATCAGATTATTGCACCAGCACATTAGCCACAGATGAAAGGAAACTAAAGAGCAAGCGAAATATCTGGACCGAATCGCATCTACCCTTTGACCGGGGCTGGACAACTTGTGTTATAATCTAGTTGTAATTAGTGCACCCCGTTGAGGAACAAGCAAGACGCCCCCACTCTTTACGGGGGTCCAACCTGAAATTCCTCAGGCGTCTAGCAATAGTGAGCATAAACTCACTGCCTCAACGGGGTGTTTTTTTGCGAGGTCTTTTTTCTAATCCGATGGCTGACCCTTTATTGCCGAATGCGCAAACGCGCGCGCGCGAAAAAAATCTGGTCGCGGGATCGTCGGTCGGCGCGGCAATCTTTTTGACGCTCATCAAGATCGTGATCGGAATTGCCACCGGCAGTCTGGGCATTCTTGCCGAAGCTGTGCATTCCGGGCTCGATCTGGTTGCCGCGATCATCACCTGGTTTGCGGTCTGGGTGAGCGACAAGCCCGCGGATGAGACGCATCCGTACGGACACGGCAAGGTCGAAAACATCAGCGCGCTCGCCGAGACCGCGCTCTTGCTGGTGACGTGCATTTGGATAATTTCAGAAGCGATCGATCGTTTATTTTTGCACGTCAAACATGTCGATCCGAACGCGTGGGCATTCGCGGTGATGGCGATTTCCATCGCGATTGATTTTTCGCGTTCACGCGCGCTGAGTCGCATGGCGAAGAAATATTCGAGCCAAGCGCTCGAAGCCGACGCGTTGCATTTCAGCACGGACATCTGGAGTTCCGCCGTCGTGATTATCGGCTTGGCATTGGTCAAGGTCGGCGAGATCATTGGCGCCGAGTCGATCTTTGTCCGCGCGGATGCGATTGCGGCGTTGGTCGTCGCGCTGATCGTGATCGGGGTTAGCTTTCGGTTAGGCGCGCGCGCGATCGATGCGCTGTTGGATCGCGCGCCGCGTGGGATAGCGGAGCGAATCGAGAGCGCGGCGGCGAAAGTGAACGGGGTGCGCGTGGTGAAATCGACGCGCGTGCGCGGCGTGGGCAGTCAGATTTTTGCGGATGTGCACATCGAAATTCCGCGGCACTTTTCGTTTGAAGAGAGCCATTCCGTCGAGAGCCGCGTCGAAGAGGCGGTGCGCACGATCTCGCCGCACGCGGATGTCGTCGTTCATGCCGATCCGAGCGCGGATAGTGAAGGCGTGCTGGAAAAAATTCACGCCACCGCCGTGCGCGGACTTTACGCCGTGCACAATATCAGCACACACTGGACGCGGCGCGGGCTTTGGATCGATTTGGATCTCGAGGTTGATCCAGCGATTTCGTTTGAGCGTGCTCACGAAATGGCGGAAGACCTAGAAACGCAACTCCGCGCCGAACTCAACACGAATGCGCGCGTAGCAGATGTGAACATTCACATCGAACCGCGCGAGGTGGAGAATCTGCCGGCGATTGAAATTCAACCGAGCGAAACCGCGCGGTACGTGGAGCGCATTCGGTCGTTGGGCGCGGAATTTGCGGCGGCGCGGAGCTGCGAAGACATTGCCTTGCAAAATCTTGGTGATGGAATTTACCTTTCGTTTCACATGCTTATGGATACGGCGCTTTCCGTCGGCGAGGTGCATACGATCGCGGAAGAGATGGAGCGGCGTCTGCGGCTCGAGTTTCCGGAATTGGGGCGCGTCGTGATCCATACGGAGCCAGCGCAAACGAAATGACCAACTTTTCCTTTACAACTCGACAAGCCAATCTACAGCGACTTGGGCGCGAGCAATTTGATCTCCTGATCATCGGCGGCGGCATTACCGGCGTGGGCATTGCGCGCGATGCCGCGCTGCGCGGCTTTTCGGTCGCGTTGATCGACAAAGGCGATTTTGCAAGCGGCACATCGAGCAAGTCCTCGAAGTTGGTGCACGGCGGTGTGCGCTATTTGGAATTATTTCAATTCGGTTTGGTGTTCGAAGCGAGCCGCGAGCGGCGGACGTTGATGCAAATCGCGCCGCATCTGGTGCGCGCGGTGCCGTTCATTTTTCCGGTTTATCGCGATGGACGGTGGCCCGCGTGGTTGATTGATCTCGGTTTGTGGACGTACGATGCGCTCGCGCTTTTCCGTAACGCCGGGCGACATCACATGCTCTCGCGCGCGGCGGTCGCAGAAAAAACGCGCGGGATCGACATCGGCAACATCACGCGCGGCGCGTACTATTTCGACGCGCAAGTCGACGATGCCCGCCTCACACTGGAGACCATTCGCGCGGCGCATCGCGCCGGCGCGGTGGCGGCAAATTACGTTCAAGTGGATGCGTTGGCGAAAGCCGACGCGCGCGTAGTTGGCGCCGACGCGCACGATATGCTGACCGGCGAAAAAATCTCGATCCGCGCGCGCGTCGTCGTCAACGCGACCGGCGTGTGGTCCGACGGACTCGCGCAAATGGACGATCCGCGCGCGCGGCGTCGTTTGCGTCCCACGAAGGGCGCGCATATTTTTGTTGCGCGCGAACGCATCGGCACGGAAAACGCGGCGACGTTCCCATCGTTTCAAGATAAACGGATCATGTTCTTGATCCCGTGGGGCAAATTTACAATCATCGGCACGACCGAATCGGATTTTGATGGCGATTACGATCGCGTCTATGCGGATGCGCGCGATGTCGCCTACATTCTCGCGGCGGCGAATCACGCGTTCCCGCTCGCAAAACTTTTCAGAGCGGATGTCATTAGTGCTTATGCCGGCTTGCGCCCTTTGGTCAACGAAGGCGGCAAAAATGCGACGCAGACCTCGCGCGAGCATTTGATTTGGGTGAGCGAATCTGGTTTGATTACAATCGCCGGCGGCAAGTTGACGACGTATCGCGCGATGGCGGAGCAGTTGGTGAATCGCGTCGCGAAAATATTGCGCGACGAGTTCAATGTTGTAGCGAAGCAAAAATGCGCGACCGCGCGTTTGCCGCTCGTTGCGTCTGACAGCGCGCTGGAATTTGCGCGCGACGGTCTTGGTGAAGATGTCGCGGCGCATCTCGCGCGCGCGTACGGCGCGAATGCCGCGCGCGTTGCCGCCCTCGCGCATGCTGATGGGCGCGCGGCGCGGCGAATTGCAGAAGCATTACCGTACCTGTGGGCAGAGGTGGATTACGCGATGGAGAACGAGATGCCGGCGACGCTCGTGGATTTTCTCGCGCGACGCACGCATATTATGAACGAAGATGGTGATAATGGCATCGAGGTCGCACCGCAAGTTGCCGCGCGCATGGCGGCGCGCTTGGATTGGGATCGCGCGCGCATCGAAAAGGAATTGCGCGCATATCAGGATCAAGTTAGTCTAGCGCGGAAATTTATGTAGTAGTCACTCACGGTGAAATCAATGGACACTCGCAAAGACGTTTCAAAATTACCCCTCTCCAAGATCGCCGACCGCGCGCTGGACGTTTTGCATTACGAGACGCGTCCGCTCGACGCGCTCTTCAAGCCGAAAACGGTCGCGGTCATCGGCGCAACGGACAAGCCGCACAGCGTGGGGCGCGCGATTTTCACGAATCTCGCGCGTGGAAAATTTCGCGGAAAAGTTTTCGCGGTGAATCCCAAGCATCGGTCGATTCAGGGCGAAAAATGTTTTCGCAACATTGCGGCGATCCAAGAGCCGATTGAACTCGCGGTCATTGTGACGCCGGCGCGCACCGTGCCGAACATCGTCAAAGAATGCGCGGATGCCGGCGTCAAAGGCGCGATCATTATTTCCGCCGGCTTTAAAGAAATCGGCGCGGCGGGCGCCGCGCTCGAACGGCAGGTTTTGGAAAACGCGCGGCGCGGCGGAATGCGGATCATCGGTCCCAATTGTTTGGGCGTGATGAATCCGCTGCTGGGCTTTAATGCGACCTTTGCCGGCGCGATCGCCCACGCCGGCAATGTGGGCTTCATCAGCCAAAGCGGCGCGCTGTGCACCGCCGTCCTCGATTGGAGTTTTCGCGAGAACGTGGGATTCAGCGCATTCGTTTCGATCGGCTCGATGCTCGATGTGGGCTGGGGTGATTTGATCACGTATCTCGGCGATGATGCCAAGACAAAAAGCATCGTGATTTATATGGAAACGGTTGGCGATGCGCGTTCATTCATGTCCGCCGCGCGCGAAGTCGCGCTGACCAAACCGATTATTGTGATCAAAGCCGGTCGAACGCAAGCCGCCGCGCACGCCGCGGCGTCGCACACCGGCGCGCTGACCGGCAGTGACGAAGTTCTCGACGCGGCGTTTCGGCGTTGCGGCGTTTTGCGCGTGGATTCCATTTCCGATTTATTTTATATGGCGGAAGTTTTGGGCAAACAGCCGCGCCCGCAGGGTTCGCGGTTGATGATCGTCACCAACGCCGGGGGGCCTGGCGTTCTCGCAACGGACGCGCTGATTGATGAAGGCGGCGAGCTCGCTGATCTCACGCGCGAGACAATGGAATCGCTGAATCAATTTTTGCCGGCGCATTGGAGTCGCGGCAATCCGATTGATATTCTCGGCGATGCCGATCCTGAACGGTACGCGCAATCCATTCAAATCGCCTCACGCGATCCGAACGCGGACGGCTTGCTCGTCATCCTCGCGCCGCAAGCCATGACCGATCCGACCGAGATCGCGCAGATTCTCGCGCCGCTCGCGCAATCATACGATAAGCCGATCCTCGCGAGCTGGATGGGTGGTGCGGTGGTTGAAAAAGGCGAAGCGATCTTGAATCAGGCGAGCATTCCGACGTTTGGTTTTCCCGATACGGCGGCGCGCGTATTCAACTATATGTGGCGGTCCGCGTACAACCTGCAAGGGCTGTACGAAACGCCGATGCTTCCGCACGCGACCGAAGAAGGTTTGCTCGACCGCGCGCGCGCGCGCAAGATTGTGGATGACGTAAACCAGTCCGGGCGCGTGATGCTCACGGAGTTCGAATCGAAGCAATTGCTCGCGGCGTACGGCATCCCGACGGTTGAGACGCGCATCGCGCGTGATGAAGAGGCAGCCGCGCGGATTGCGGATGAAATCGGTTATCCGGTCGTCGTGAAATTGCATTCGGAAACGATCACGCATAAGACCGATGTCGGCGGCGTGAAATTGAATTTGCAAGACGCGGACGCGGTGCGCGCGGCGTACCGCGAAATTCAGCAGGCAGTGGACGCGGCGGTAGGGGCGAGGCATTCGCCTGATCTAGATTCAAATGCGATCAAGACGGGGACAAGCCCGTCGAAATCTCAGGGCGGGCAGGAATTTGCGAGCGCCTCGCCCTTTCTGGGTGTCACCATCCAGCCGATGATCCAAACGCGTGACGCGTACGAATTGATTTTGGGTTCGAGCGTTGATCCGCAATTCGGTCCGGTGTTGTTGTTTGGCGCGGGCGGACAATTGGTGGAAATATTCCGCGATCACGCGCTCGCGCTGCCGCCGCTCAACACGACGCTGGCGCGGCGGGTGATGGAGCAGACGCAAATATATCGCGCGCTACGCGGCGTGCGCGGGCGCGCGCCGGTCAATCTCGCTGCGCTCGCGGAATTGATCGCGCAATTCTCGCAACTCGTCTCCGAAAATCGGCGCATTAAAGAGATTGACATCAATCCATTGCTGGCGTCACCCCCCTCGAATCCCCCCTTTGCAAGGGGGGAAGCAGGGGGGTTGATCGCGTTGGATGCGCGCGTCGTATTGCACGCGGCGGCGATGGCCGATGAAGAATTGCCGCGCCTCGCGATTCGCGGGTATCCGACGCGCTATGTTTCGGAATGGACGATGAAGGACGGCGCGGCGGTGACGATTCGGCCGATTCGCCCGGAAGATGAGCCGCTGATCGCAAAATATCACGCGACCATTTCAGAAACCAGCGTTTACTTGCGTTATTTCCGGATCATGAAATTGAGCGCGCGCACCACGCACGAACGGCTGATTCGCATTTGCTTCATTGATTATGACCGCGAAATGGCGCTCGTCGTCGAGAAGCAAGCCGCTCGCGGCGCGCGCGAGATCATCGCGGTGGGGCGGCTAACTAAAATTCACGGCACGGAAGACGCGGAATTCGCGATTCTCGTTAGCGATGCGGTTCAAGGGCAGGGCATCGGGTATGAAATATTGCGGCGGCTCATCGGAATTGGGCGCGACGAGAAATTGAAACGCATCCGCGCGGAAATTCTTTTGGAAAATTCCGCAATGCAAGGGGTCTGCAAAAAATTGGGCTTCCAACTTTATCGCATCGAAGGCGGAACCGTCGGGGCGGTGCTGGAATTGTGAAGCACCCGCATCACAATCTGCGCGCGCTCGCGGCGAACGCGTTTCTGCGCGGCGCGGATACGAGCATTTACAATGTGATCTGGCAGCCGTTCGCGCTGTCGCTCGGCGCGACGGTGCCGGTGCTAGGCATTCTCGCCAGTCTCGGTGGCTGGTTCGGATTGATTACGAATTTCGTGCAACCGCTCGGCGGGTGGATTGCGGATCGCATCGGACGCAAGCCGGTGATGATGCTCGCCGTGCTCGTGCATATTTCCGCGTATTTTCTTTTTCTCGCCGCCGGCTTGTCGCATTTACTCGCGTTATTGTTTGCCGCCGTTCTTTTGCTTGCCTTCGCGTCGTTTTATATGCCGGCGGCATCGTCGATGATCGCCGAATCCGCGCACCAAGAAAAACAAGCGAGCGCGTTCAGCGCGCTGCAAGTGGCGACGATGCTGCCCGGCATCGTCGCCCCCGCGCTCGGCGGTATTCTTGCCGCGCGCCTGGGCTACGCCAGCGTTTTTCCGATCCTCATCGCGTTCGAAATCGCGGCGTTCCTTTTGATTTGGCGCGCGGTCGTGGAGACGCGCGCGTCCAATGGCGACGCGTTCAAAAAAAGCGACGCCCTGCGCGTGATCGTGCGCGGCTTTGTGCCGCCGAAAGGCGCGCGCGGTTTCTTTCTTGCGGTCGCGATGGATTCTTTTTTTTGGGGCATCGGCTGGGGCTTGCTGTACGGGATGCTGACGGATCATTTGCATTTCACGGCCGAACAACTGGGCATCATGTCGAGTATGACCGCGCTGTCGTGGGCGATTTTGCAATTGCCGATCGGTCGTTACTTGGATCAGCGCGGCACGCGGTGGATGCTGATCATTTCGCAATCGCTGGGCATTCCGCTGATTCTCGTTTGGATGACGCAAACACAATTCGAAATCTTTGTGATCAACCAAGCGCTCTTTGGACTGACCGCTGCGACGTGGGCGCCCGTCATCAATTTGCATTTGACGCGCGCGATTCCGGAAAAGGAACGCGCCGAAAGTTTTGGGCGGCTGAATGCGTTTCGCGGCTTGCTCGGCTTTCCGTCCGGCGCGATTGCCGGGTTGCTTTATTCGGTCGGTGGGATGATCTTGCCGCTCGCCGTTAATTTGGTCGGGATCGTGCTAATTGTAATCGTACTGTCATTTTGGGTGCGCGATCCATACCGTAAGCCGAACTTGCCGGACGCCGGCAAGCCATAATGCTGGACTATTGGGCTATTTGTAGCAGTTGATAAAGACGAATCGGTCTGTTATAATTAAATCATCGAAGAGGCAAGGGTAGAACATCGCGCGGGCGCGCTGGATCCGCGCTTGACCGACAGCGCACTTGCGAATCTGACCGATGGGTTGATCCTGATTGATTCTGCGCACCGCATCGCTTTTGCAAACCCGCGCGCCGGAACTATGCTCGATGCGCGGGGATTGGGAATCGGCGCGGCAGCCGAGCAGTTCATCGAACAGATCGTCACGCAAAGTTCCAATGCGAAAGCAGCCCGCGTGCAGATCAGTGACGCGCTGGCGGCGGAGAGTGAAACTGCCGTCGAACTCGAACTGACGAACCCGCCCCGGCACATCTCGGCGCGATTTTTTCCACTGCGCGCGCCGCGCGGCAATCTCGGCACCGGCGTCCTCTTGCGCGATGTGACGCGCGAACGCCAAGCCGACGCGATGAAATCGCAATTGCTCTCGACCGTTTCGCACGAATTGCGCACGCCGCTCGCCTCGATCAAGGGTTTTGCGACGACGCTGTTGCGGCAAGATGTGAAGTGGGACGAAGCCACTCAGCGCGATTTTTTGCGGATCATTGAAGAGGAGACCGACCGGCTCACCGAGATCATTGACAACCTGCTCGATATGTCGCAGATCGAAGCCGGTGTGTTGCGGATAGCCAAAGAGCCAACGCAGTTGCGCTCGATTATCCGTGAGGTTGTCGACGAAATGCGGATGCGCACCGAAGCGCATTGGTTTGTGGTGGATTTGCCGGCGGATCTGCCGCGGATCATCGCCGACCCGCGGCGAATTCGACAAGTCCTGCATAATCTAATTGAAAACGCGATCAAGTATACAGAAGGCGGACAGATTACGGTCGCATGCGAGATCGAGCCAGCGCAAGTGGTCGTCAGCGTTTCGGATCAAGGCGCGGGAATTGCGTCCGAGTATTCGGATAAAATATTCGAACGATTTTTTCAAATGGATGGCAAGTCGACCCGCCGAGTGGGCGGCGCGGGGCTGGGGTTATCGATCTCGCGCGGCATTATCGAGGCGCATGGCGGCAGAATTTGGGTGGAAAGTATTGTCGGACAAGGAAGTATTTTCCGTTTTGCATTGCCCATTGCTCCCAACGAGACGAGTTGAGCGTTATCGCGGACGTCCGCCTTGGAAAGAGAAAGTTCGATGAATAATTCAATGGTCGTCACATTTTGGGGCGTGCGGGGTAGTTTCCCAACACCCGGACCGCAAACTGCGCGCGTCGGCGGCAATACGCCGTGCATTCAAGTCCAAATCGGCAAGCACTTGATTATTCTGGATGCCGGCACCGGGATTATTGGCTTGGGGCGCGCGATGGTTGCGGCGCATCGTCAGTCCGGCACGCCGATGACCACGACGCTTTTGTTCACGCACACGCATCACGATCATACGCAGGGCTTTCCGTTTTTTATCCCGACGCATTTTCCTTCGACCCGCATTAATATTTTTGGACCCAAATCCCTGTCGCAAGATTTGGAAGAAGTGCTGGCGCGTTCGATGTCGCCGCCGGTCTTTCCGATCACGCTCGAGGAACTGCCGTGTGAACGCAAGACGCGCAATTTGGATGAAGGCGAAATGGTGGTCTTGCATCCCGATCGTGACGAACCCGAAGTACTCCGTCCGCACCGTGATTCGCCGGTGCTTTTGCCGGACGCGATTCGCATTCGCTTTATCCGTTCGTTTTCGCACCCGCAAGGCGTTTTTGTTTATCGCATCGAGTCCGCCGATCACACGCTGGTGCTCGCGACCGATACGGAAGGGTACATCGGCGGCGATCAACGTATTATCAAATTCGCCAAAGACGCGACGCTCTTGATCCACGATGCGCAATATACCGATGAAGAGTACGCGAATGCGAACGCGCCCAAACAGGGCTGGGGGCATAGCACTTGGAAAATGGCGGTCGAGATTGCGGAAGCCGCCGGGGCGAAACGACTCGCGCTCTTTCATCACGACCCAACGCACGATGACGATACGCTCGACCAGATTGAGAAACAGGCGCGCGGCGCGTTTCCGGCTGCCTTTTTGGCGCGCGAAGGAATGCGCGTCGAAGTTTAGTGTGAAATTGAAACCAAATTCGTCGCGCGCGAATTACTAAATCGTGTTATAATCGAATCCGTTCGCGGAGGAAACTACTCAGCCCGTGTCATTGCGAGCGGTCTTTGCGAAGCAATCTCGGCTCCAAGTCGGAGATTGCTTGCTTCGGCTTCGCTCAGCACCACAAACTGCGCTCCTCGCAATGACACGGAGCCACTCGCGGATATTCTAACGAGGTCTCAATGGCTCGCATCTTGGTTGTGGACGATAATGGCGCGTCTCGACTGTCTCTGACGCAACAATTAACCGCCGGCGGCTATCAGGCGCTTGAATCCAGCGACAGTATTGACTCGTTGCGCGTGATTACGCGCGAGCAGCCGGATATTGTCATGGTCGAAGTGCTGATGCCGCGCCTCGACGGATTTTCGTTGTGCCGCCAATTGAAAAGCGATCCCGCGACGGCGGCAATCCCGATTGTGCTGCTGACCCGCACTCCGCCTACGCCGGAAGACGAATCGTTTGCCATGTCGGTGGGCGCAGAACATTATCTGGTCAAGCCGGTCGCGAAAGAAGTTTTGCTCGCGCTGATCGGTCGTTTGGCTTTGCGCTCGCGCGTGTTGCCGCTCGCGGTTCAAAACGAATCGGATTATTTGCGCGGCTATATCTCCCGCCTGCGTCAGCAAATTCGCGAAAAATCCAAAGAGATCGAGCAAGCGCGGCTGCAAGCCGAGCAAACGCGCAGCGAAGTCGCGCAAGCGCGCAGCGAATGGCTCAAGGGCGAATTCGACGAACTCAATCGGCAATTGCAACGCGCGCGCGCGCGGCTGGAAGATTTGCAAACGCGCGCGGTCGCGCCGGCGCGGCTGCGGATCAATGCGGACGTGCTGAACGATATGCGCGGTATGATTACGATGATCGTGCGCTCGAGCGATTTGCTCTTGCGCGGCGTTTACGGCGCGTTGCCGGAGCCGCAAGCCGAGCGATTGATGATCATCCGCGAAAGCGCTCGCCGCGTTTTAGAAATCCTCGTCGCAGTTGAATTACCCGGACCGAGCGGCGGATTCTCAAAGCGATTGAAAACCCAAGACCCCTCATAAAGAGGGGTCTTTTTTTAGGTTTTCTTGAAAGGGTGGCAGCCCAGCCGTGCTGGGCGTCGGGAGCGGGCAGTGCGGCTGCCCTCCCACCCTTTTCAGACACGCGCTTATCGCGGAATCAAAATGAAAATCGCGATCCACAATGCCACCAGCAATACCCACAACGTTGGATTCTGTTCCGCCACTGCCAGCATTTGGCGCGCCAGCGCGCCCACTTGATACGCGACGCGCCCCACCGATTGAATGAGCCAGTCTAATTCGAATGCTCTCGCCGTACCGCGCAAGACTGCATCCACACGCGTTGGCGTGCGCCACTCTTGCCGCGCGAATCCCCACGCCATGAATATCGGGGCGATGACCACTGCCCAGCCGCCAATGATCGCGCCGGCAGCGGTCCCGTAAAATGCTTGCTGGGCGGCAAGCACCATTGAATCGCTCAGCGTATCGCCCAACGCGCCGATGCCCAACGGCATCAACGTCATTCCAACAAACGCACCAGCAATTGCCAATAGCGCGAGGCGCTCGCGACGCATCAGGGCGCGTCGTTCCGCGGCTTGCATGCCCAAAGCAAAACGCCACAGCGAAATGCAGAGAAACAAACTCGTGATGGAAATCAACGCGAACAGCGCGCCCTGCGCCGATTCCCACAGCGCAATCAGCAAGTCGATGCGTCCGAGAAATGCCGGCGATAACGGCGCGCCGGCGAACGCGAAGATTCCGGCAATCCACACGAAGCGATACCACCGCGCGCGATTCTCGGCGCGCCATTTGAGCGCGATTTCAAATAGCGCAAGACCAAACGCGACGCTTAGTGTATTCCAAAACGTAATCGCGTAAGCGGCGTCGCCGCCAATGACAACTGCCAGCGGAATGAAGGCAACGCTCCAATTTGTCACCGCGCTCGCCGCCGGCGCGGGTTCTTCGGCGCGCCGCGCCCACAAGAACGCAGCGAGCAATCCCGCGCCACTCAACGCAAGAATCCATTCAGCCGAGGGAGCGATCTTCCAGGCGTCGAAAGACAACCACAGAGTCGACGCGGCAATCAACGGCGCGCCACGCGCGATCCACAAATCCCGTGCCGGAATCGCGCGTGGGCTTGCCATCCCGTGAAATGGAAATAATCCGAGTCTGCCCCACGCGCCCAGCGCGATGACCACAGCGGCAGATTCCGGCAATCGAGATGACGCCATCGCCGCGCCCGCAAAGAATATCAAGGTCGCGATCCAGCCGGTCGTCGCCGCGCGCGCAGCATCTTGGACTTGGACGCCGCGCGTCAAACGCCACGCGAGCAGCATAGCATCCAACGCGACCAAGGCGACGACCATCGTCAAAGGATTGGCGGCGAGGATCGCAAATCCGGCAGCGGCTAACACGGCGATTGACTGCGCGTCGAGTTTTTCCGGCGGCGCCACGAGCGCGAGGATCACTGGAATAAAATAGAGCAGGACCAAAAGGATAAGCCGCGCGCTGTCCAGCTCTAATGCCAAGCCAAAACTTAACTCAGGAACTTGGGCGATGACGGCGCGATGCGTTCCAGGCGCGCTGTTCAGCAAAATGAGCGCGAGGTTAATGCCATAAATGAAGAGCGACAACCACGGCGAGGCGTTGCGTGGTAAGCGTTTGATGAGCAACGTCGCCCCCAATACGGCGACGATAGGAAAGAGGATGGGCAAAAGCAAAAAAAATTCCGGCATTTGAATGTCCAATGTGGTTAGCGCGATTCTAGCACACCCTCGCGGCGGACACAAACTATTTGACCCGCACCTATTTTCTTTTTATACTCGACCACTAGCAGTCTGTTGGAGAACCCGAAAGAAACCCGTTTTCTGTGCTACTCCGCTTCATTGCGTCCGCTTGGCGAGAAAACGGGTTTCTGATTTGCCCTCTCCGACAACCTGCTAGATCAGTCTCTTCGCGAATGGAAAAAATGGATCCCCGTGAAATCAAAGCCGCGCTCGCGCAAGCGTACGACGCGGCGGCGGAAGATTACGAACGCCTGAGTGTGCCAGTCATGCGCGGACTCGCCAAGCGATTGTTGCAGTACATCGATTTGCGACCGGGCTGGCGCGTTTTGGATGCGGGCACCGGCACTGGCTTGCTCGCGCTCGCCGGCGCGCCGCGCGTTGGAAAAACCGGCAAGATGATCGGGATCGATCCGTCCGAAAAAATGCTGGCGATTGCGCGTCGCAAAGCCGCGCAGTATGGATTCACGCAGTGCGAATTCGAGCGGGGAGATTTAGAAGGGTTGAGATTCCCGGACGCGCACTTTCAAGCTGCGCTCTCGCAGTTCGTGTTGCATCATACTGATTTCCCAATTGCGTTACGCGAGCTGGCGCGCGTGTTGGAGCCAGGCGGATGGTTGGTGTTGCAAGATTGGAGCGGTCAGCGGATCGAGCCGATCGATGTTTTTTATAAAGCCCTCGCTTCGGAACGTGGCGAGAGGGCAGAGGGTGCACTCGCGTTTTTGCGCGCTCAATCCGATCTCAACGGACAATTTTATCGCGCGTACGCCTACGCGGAGGGAATGCGCGGGGCGTTAGCGGCGGCTGGATTCGACGCGATCGAATTGCATGAGGAGCAGCCCCCCGCCCGCGCCAAGGATGTGGACGCGTTTTTGGATTTGGTGCTGGTTGCGCCGCTCGCGCGTGCGGAGTTGGAAGCATTGCCGAAGGGCGGGCGCGAATCGGTGCAGGCGCGCGCGCGGGAGGCGTTGATGCGCTGGATGACGCCGCGCGGGTTTGAGTGGAATTACTATACGATCGCGGTAGTCGCGCGCAAACGTGCCGCTTAGGGTACCGCGTTCGTGACGCGGCTGAACAGATTGCCGATAAAGTTGCCGTAGGCGGCGACGACGGCAATGACGATGAGGAAAACAAAAACCAGAATAAGTGCGTACTCGGTTAATGCTGCGCCGCGCGCGCGTTGGAACATGCTAATCACCTCCTTGCGTCAGATGGGATTCCGTGTCTTTTCGAGTGAGCCGTTCGCGTTCCAAAACCGATTGATATAATTCCGCATTTGCAATCGCCGCACCCAAGTGATCGGCGAAGGCCGTAATAATCTTTGTATCCTCTTCGGCTAGTTCACTCTCTCCATAAACCTGGATTGCCAAAACGCCAAGGACGTGCGCGTCGCGGTGAATGGGCGCGGCAATTTCCTTGAGGACCCCGGCGCCGGCTTTCGGCGGGTTCGTTTCGCGCGTCACTCGACCAAAGGCAACTTGTCCGCTCTTCGCCGCGCGTTCTGCCAGCGCACTATTCGACGCGCCGGCCGGCGAATGCTCGTATCCAATTTTGGTTTTGAGCACGAGTTGCTCATTTTCGCAACGATAAATCGAAACGTGGGAATAGCCAAACGCATCGGCTAACCCCCGCACGGTCTTGCCGAAAATATCGGTGAGGTCGAGCGAGGCGCTGATCGCGCGGCTGATTTCGTTCAACAACTCTAACTCGCGTGCCCGTTGGGCGGCGGTCGCAAATAGCCGCGCGTTTTCCAGCGCGAGCGCGGCTTGCTGACCCACGGCGAGCAAGAAACGCTCGTCGCTGGCAGAGAAAGCATTCGGTTTGAAACTCTGTACCGACAAAACGCCGATGACGCGATCTTGAATCAGCATCGGTACGCCGAGCCAACTTCGCGCGGGACGCGTTTCGTGGCGCGGGCGAACCGGCAGCTGGTTACGTTCTTTTTCAAGATCGTCCACGCGTAAGCCCTTGCGGGTTTGGACGATCCAGGTCGTCAAGCCGGGCGCTTCCATTCGCAATGTAAATCCGCGCAACTCCCATCCTTCTTCCACTGCCATTTCGATTTTAACTTCTTGCCGCGCTTCATCATACAAGCCGACGAAAAAAGTATCCGGATCGATCACGCGTTGCACTTGCGTATGCAAAAGGCGAAGCTGCTCGTGCAAATCGAGTGTCGATGTCAACGCCAGTCCGATCTCGCGGAGCGATCCTAGCTCTTCCGCGCGACGATTGGCTTCGTCATAGAGACGCGTATTTTCGAGCGCGACGGCAAGTTGTTGCCCAATCGCGCTCAAGAGCGTGAGATCGCTGGGTCCAACCCTCGCGGCTTCACGATGCCCAACGAGCAAGACCCCGGCGACGCGATCTTTGGACGCGATGGGCACGGCGGCAATGGTTTGCGCGTCTTCAAATGTTTGAAAAGTTTTCATTTCCGGATCGTCGTCTTGAGAGAGGACGATGGGCGTGTTAGTTTGAAACACGCGCCGCGCCAATGCTGGCGGATTCGCGCGCGCATTTTCTAATGCCAGGAAGGATAATCCTTGTTGCGCGACGATGGACAGTTCGGAGTTGACCTCGCTCTTTAGCCAGACGATACCGATGGACGCTTCAAGGACGTTCAATACAGCTTCGAGCGCGCGGGCGAGCAATTCTGCCGGCGGCAGAAATTGTGCGACCCGCCGCGTGGATTCGTACAAAGCCGTGAGTTCGCGCGCGCGGCGTTCGACTTGCGAATAAAGCGAAGCATTCCCAATCGCCAGCGCGGCTTGATCGGCAAGCGCATTCATCAAGTTTTGCTCATCACGCGTGAACACGTGCGATGCTTGAAATGCCACGTTCATCACGCCGACGACGCGATCAGATTTTTTGAGCGGAAACGAGCCAATCGATTTTGTATTCCATGGCGGTGCTGCGGTTATCGGAAAAAGTGGATGACCTGCGACATCATCAATGAGCAGCGGCTCTTTGCTTTTGGCAACGGCGTGCGTTAACCCTTCTGCGCGGGGAGCGGTGAGTTCCCGGTGATTTGGCTCGTCTGCCCAAATCGCGATTCCGTATTCAAGCCGATCCGTTTCGGAATCGTACAAGAATATATGCACATCGTCGGCGTGGATTAGTTTCAGCGCGCTTTTTCCAATGGTGTCGAGGACTTGATTCAAATTCAAAGAAGCCGTCAGTTGCTCGCCAATCTCGCGGAGGGCGACCAACTCACCGACGCGTTGCGCGAGTTCCGCTGAAGTCTGCGACAGACTGGCTTCGCGCCCGCGTAACTGTTCGGCGACCGCGCGCAAGTTATTCAAGCCCAGATACACAATCACCGCGATAAAAACGAGCGTGACGTAAATAAAGAGGGGGTTGCTGTACTCGGTCTCCAGCGGAAGTCCAATGGTGAGATGCGGAAGGACGCGTGAAAATTCAAGGAACGCGTTTAGCCCCAGCGCCGCAAGCGCGCTCAAACTGGCGACCAAGCCCACGCGGGGACCGGCTTGCAGATCGATCACGAAAAGATACGCGACGAGTAGAAAGAGAAATGGACTTTCAATGCCGCCCGTGACGCGAATCGCGACGAGGAATAAAAGCAAGTCTATCGTGATGCGCGTATAAAGTAGCGTCGTCAATAGGCGCGGACCCGTAGCGGGCGCGCGATTCACGCGTGACGCCAGCGCGGCGATTAAGGACTGGCTTACGGCAGCGACACCAATGAGCGCCGTCAGCCCACCCAAGTTAAAGCGCATAAAGTGGTTGCCAATCAAATGCAAACCGCCGAGCACCAGGAGAGTCAGCCAACGGAGTCGGACGGTGCGCGGATTGACGAGACTGGCAAACGTTTTTTCAGTTTCCATCAGTTTTACCGGAATAATTGCTTATGAAAGTTGCCCTTGCGTTCACAAAACGCGAATCCATTTGGTAAATTGTACGCTCCAGTCTATAATAGAACGCGTGAATGCGCTAGTCAATCGAACAAGGGTACTGTGGAACGCGCCCGACGTACGGCTACGCGCCGGATTGTTCTTGATCGCGCTGGCCGCGTATCTCCGAACCATGGCGCCGACGGTTTTGGATGGCGATAACGCCGAGTTTCAATATATGGCGTTCATTCTCGGCGTGCCGCATTCAAGCGGCTACCCGCTTTACATCCTCCTGACGAAACTGATGACCTTCCTACCGATTGGCGATGTCGCCTACCGCGTGAATTTATTTTCCGTGCTGTGCGCGGCGCTCGCGATTTCGTTGGTTTATGCGGTGGCAATGCGTGTGGTACACGCGCGCATCCCCGCGCTTTTGGCAACGCTCATCTTCGCCGTCACGCCGTCGGTCTGGGGCAGCGCGGTCGAAGTCAAGCCGTACTCGTTTCATTTGCTTTTGGGCGTGCTGACGATTCTCTTTGCGTTGCGTTGGCATCAGGAAGGGAATCGGCGCGATTTCTTTGCGCTGGCATTTGTGTACGGTTTGGGTTTGACTAACCATCACGTCATTCTTTTTCTTGCGCCCGCGCTCGCCTTGCTCGTTTGGCTCCATCGCCAGCAGATCAATCGCGCGATGGTCGCGCGCGGCGCAGTGTTGGCATTATTGCCTCTGTTACTTTACGCGTACCTGCCCCTGCGCGCCGATCATTTTATCCAACAGCAGGATCCGGAGAATTGGAAACTTTATACGCGCTCGGATGCAATTCTCAAAGGAACCGTCACGGCGTATTACAATCATACGCCGCAAGGCGTTTTTGCTCTCATCACCGGCTTGGACAACAGTTACAAATTGGGATTCAAATCCGAGGAAGAACAAACCAGCCGGACGAGCACCGCCTTGAATTTATTGCTCGAGCAATTTGGATTCGCCGGGGCGGCGCTGGCGGCAGTGGGCGCGTGGGCGGCGTGGCGGCGGAATCGCCGCGAGTTTGCGTTCTTGGCGCTCGCCGGCGCGGGCATCGCGTTCATCGCGATTTATTTGCGGGGGATTTCGACCGTCTTTTACTTTTCGCTCGCGTATTTCATTCTCGCGTTGTGGATTGCCGATGGCTTTGCCGCGCTGTTGCGCTGGGGTGCGCGCGTGCGCGCGGAATCGCGCCACGCGTTCACGCGCCGGCTCGCGCAGCCGCGCATGATCGGCGCGATCCTCGCGCTCTTGCCCCTGACCGCGTTCGCCGCGAATTTTTCCAAGCTCGATCAGTCCAACGCGTATCTTGCGCGCGAGTACGCGCAACAAGTGCTTGCCGATCATCTCGCGCCGAACGCGGTCGTCATTGCGCCGTGGGAAGTGGCAGAAACGCTCCGCTATTTGCAATTCGTCGAGCATCAGCGCGAAGATTTGCTCATCGTCAACGTTAGCCCGGTGCAACAACAATTTGAAACGATGCGCGTCAACGCGCGTACGCTCAATCGCCCGTTTTATCAGATTCAATTCAATCCGGAAGACTACAACGCGCCTGGACCGCGGACTGTGCAAGCCATCCCGCTTCCGCTTTTGCAGCCGCCGCAGCCGCGCTACGCGCTCAACAAAAGCATTTTGGATGAAGTGAACGTGATCGGATATGATTTTGAGCCGGATCCACCCGAGCCCGGCAAACCGACGCGCTTGCTAATTTATTATCGCACGCTCGGACGAATGTTTCCGATTTACTCTAGCTATCTAGACGTGAACGATCTGCTGGATCGAGCGTGGCTAGAACAGAGTGGTTTTCCCGGTTCGTTTTACTTTCCAACTTTTCGCTGGCAGCCCGGTGATATTTATCGCGAGGCGTGGTTGTTCACGCTGCCGCCGAATGCGCCGAACGGTTTGTATCATCTCGGCTTGAGTTGGTACGTTTACGATCTCGACACGCGCAAAACCGATTACAGTCGCGAATTTTCTATATCTCTCGGCACGATTCGCGTTGGCGCAACGCCGACGCTCGCTTCGATTACGCGCCGCGTCGACGCGAGCAGCGCGCGCGGAATCGCGTTCGTTGGTTGGAATGCCGATCCCGCGCCGACGAATGATGTGATGATGCTCGCGCGCGGTCAGTCGCTCGATTTGGATTTATTTTGGCGCGCCGAACAAGCGATTCCGGAATCGTACACGGTTTTTGTGCATCTCGTTGACTCGACCGGCAAAGTATTTGCCGATGCAGACAGCCCGCCCTCGCGCGGCATTTTTCCGACCGATCGTTGGACGCCGGGCGAGATCGTGCGCGACCGGCATGCGCTCGTGATTCCAGCCGATCTCGCGCCCGGCGAATACGAGATCGAAATTGGAATGTATTTGCCATCAACCAATCAACGCCTCGCGTTCAATCGCGCGAGTCCGAATGATCGAATCGTTCTGACGCCGGTGCAAGTCAAATAGTGCGCGCCCAAGAACCCTGCACTAATTTTTCCATCACTGTGTTGAATTCCAATCTGATCAAACGTATTCCCTTTGGGCTGATCTTGATCGTTTTGCTCGGCACGCTGCTTCGGTTCTATGCTATCGACCGGCTCCCGCCCGGTCTTTTTGGCGATGAAGCGGTGGAAGGACTAGACGCGCTTGATATTCTAGCGGGCAATTGGCAAATTTGGTTTCACGCGCATTTGGGGCGCGAGCCGCTATTTGTCTATCTTGTCGCAACCTCCTATTTTTTCTTTGGCGTTAGCCCGTTTGCAACACGCCTGCCGGCAATCCTCGCCGGCATCGTGACGATTCCCGCCGCGTACTGGCTCACGCGCGAATGGTGCGCGCAACTATTTTCCGCCGAACGCGCGCGGCGCATCGCAATTCTTACGGCGTTGCTGCTGGCGATTTCGTTTTGGCATCTTGAACTCTCGCGCAACGCGCATCGCGATATTTTGCTGCCGCTCGTTCAAGCGGTGGGCTATGCGGTGCTGTGGCGCGCGATTCGTTTGCGCGAGGTTCGACTGTACGCGCTTGCCGGCGCGATCCTCGGACTGGCGATATACACGTATTCGCCCGGCAGATTCGTTGGAGTTTTCATCGCCGCGTTCTGTGCGCTCGAGCTCTTTCTCGCGCGATACGCGCGGCGCGTTCGCGAACTCTCGACCGTTTCATTCAATGGGCGCGGCTTTTGGCTTGCCGGCGGCGCGGCATTGCTCGTGATGCTTCCGCTCGGAATTTATTTCGCGCAAAACCCGGCGCAATTCAGCCGGCGCTTTGAGAGCGTTTCAATTTTGCGCGCAGAGCAGCCGTTGTCCGTCTTGAGCGAAAGCATTGCCGGCAATCTCGCGATGTTCGTTGTTCCCGGCGCGGGCTACGCGAGCACGCACTACAACTTGCCGGGCAAGCCGGTCTTTGATTTATTTCTCGCGCCGTGGTTCATTGCCGGCATTGTGCTTGCCTTCGCGCGCGCGCGCCGCGCCGAATATCGATTTTTGCTATTATGGTTTTTCATTATGCTGATGCCGGCTTTCCTCACGTCCGATATGATTCCCAAAGGCGTCCGCGATTTTGGCGTCGTTCCCGGCGTTTTTGTTTTTCCGGCGCTGGCGGCGGATTGGGTGCTGGGAAAATTTGGGACGCGAAAGGACGCGAAAGACGCGAAAGGCACGATAGAAACGAAAGGCGTGAATCGTGGTTTGACTTTGCCGCATTTGGTAATTGCATTCTCGCTGGTTGCAAGCGCGTTGCTCACGGTCAACGATTATTTTTTCGAGTGGGCAAAATTGCCGACGCTTCCGACCGCGTTCGATCAAGATTACGCGCAGGTCGCGGCATTTGTGCGCCGCGAGCCGGCGAACGAACCCATTTACGTTTCCGCCGAAGTGTACCGCCATCCGACCTTTATGCTACTCGGGCAACAGATTCCGACCTCGCGCTATTTTGATCGCGCGACGCACGTGCGCGAATTCGACGCGCGCTCTGCGCTCGTCGCCGGCGCCGATGATGCGAACGCGGCGTACGTTTTTCTTGGCGATTACGCGCCCAGCGCGGGGTGGCTTGCGCGCATAGCCGTACCTGCCGCGCCGCTTGAGCAGCACGAAAATTTTTCTGTCTTTCGGCTCGCGCGACTCCAGTCGCCACAGCAAATGCTCAAGGAATCGTTCAATCCATTTTTGAAACTCGTTGGCGTTGCGCGTTTTGCCGACGATCCGCGCGGGCTCGCGCTGTATTGGCAAGTGACCACGTTGCCGGATGATCGCGCGGAGACGCAGGCACGCAGCGTGCTGTTTGATGCGCGTAGCCAGCCGCTTACGCAATTCGAGCATCGCATCGGAGTGCCGCCAATGGATTGGCACATCGGCGATGTGATTGTGGACTGGTTCGAAATCGAATTGCCGGCGAATGCCGCGCGCTTTTCGGCGCAACTCGAGCGCGGCGCGGAGAAATGGGAATCAGCGCCGATTGCGTTTGACGACCTCCGCGGCAAATAATCCAATCACCTAATCACCGAATTTCAGTTATCCACCCATGTCCTCACGCGACCTCAAAATTCTCTTCGCTTACTTTTTTCTAGCGCTTGTTCTCACGTTCCCGCTCGCGCTAAATTTTTCCGATCATATCCCCGGCACGACGACCTGGTCAATGGACGAGTACGGATATGTTTGGAATAATTGGTGGTTCAAACATGCCGTGTTCGATCTGGGCGCGAATCCGTTTCAAACGAATTACCTGCTTTATCCGGTGGGCGCGTCACTGGTTTTGTACACGTTCACGCTATTGCACATCTTGCTCGGCTTGCCGATTCAATTTGCATTCGGTCTAATTCCGGCGAGCAACGCGGAATTGTTGTTTTCTTTTGCGCTCAACGGATACGGCGCGTATTTGCTCGCGCGTTATTTATTGCGCGTCGGCAATGCGCGTTTTGCTGCGCCCGCCGCGTTCATCGCCGGCGCGCTGTTCGCATTTTCCTCGAATCACTTTGTATACGCCGCGCTCGGGCACTACAACGTCGTTGGAACGGAATGGATTCCCTTTTTCATTTTGTTTTTGATCAAGACCGTGCGCGAGCCGGCGCGCAAGAACGCTCTCCTCGCCGGCTTATTCGCGGCATTCGCCATGTACGTGGAAACGACGAGCGGCGTCTGGATGTTGCTCTTTGCCCTGATTTATTTGCTCTCGCATTGGCGCGCTACGTTTCACCGCGCGGCGCTCGCGCGGCTTGCGCTTGCCGGCGCGACCGCCGCGATTTTGTTCGCGCCCTTGCTGCTGCCAACCCTCGATGAGATTCTGAACAGCGGCTATGTGCTTCCCGGTTGGGGACACGCGGAAAAATTATTGGTCGATCTATTTGGATTTTTCGTTCCGACGAGTTTGCATCCGCTCGTCGGCGGCTGGACCCAAGAACTCGACCGCGTGCGGCAGGGCATCTCGCGGTTTGTGGATGTCAACACCGTCTTCATCGGCTACGTCACGCTCGCGCTTGCGCTAATTGCCGTGCGGCGTTATGGGCGAACCGTCAAACTATGGGCGGTCTGCGCAATTGCTTTTGGAATTTTGAGTCTCGGTCCGTTATTGCACATCAACGGTCAATCGCAATTTGATTTGGATGGATTGGTCGCGTCTGTGCCCCTTCCATTTTTGCTCTTGCATTACATTCCCTTTCTGAAAGAAAATCGCGTCCCGAACCGCTTTAGCATTCTGATGATGCTCTCGCTCGCGATGCTGGTCGCGTACGGCGCGGCGTGGTTGATCGAAAAAATCGCGGCGGGGCGCGGGAATGCGCGCGGAACGAATACGCGCGCGCAAATTGTCGCCGGCGTTTTGCTGATTGGAGTTTTGTTCGAGCACGCGTCGGTTCCGTTGCCGCTGACCGATGCGCGCGTGCCGGATGTTTTCGCGCAGATCGCGCGCGAGCCGGGCGATTTCGCGATTCTCACGCTGCCCTTCGGCTTGCGGAATTCGTTCGGCGGCATTGGCGCGGAGGATACGCGCACGCAATATTACCAGAGCGTGCATCAGAAATTTATTTTTCCGGCAAACCTTCAGCGCAACCCGCCGTTTGTCTTTGACTATTTTGATCGCCTTTCGCTCTTCCATTCGCTGGCGGAGATCGAATTGTATCGCGACGTTTCCGACGAAATTCGCGCGCAGGATCAACGCGACGCGCCCGCGCTCATGGCGTTCTTCGACGTGCGTTATCTCGTGATCAACGCCGCGCCCCCGAACCGCGTCCCTTTCAGTGATACGCGCGCGGCGACGATCGAATACGCGCGCGCGGTCTTGCCGCTCGGCGAAAAAATCTATGACCGCGACGACGTAATCGCGTATCGCGTCAATCCAGCGCCGCTCCTCGCCAAACTGCAAATCGATTTTGGTGCCACTACCGCGCAACTTTATCAGGGCGAGGGCTGGGATCGCGCGGAGACGCTCGACGACGTGCGTGCGAATTGGGTGAATCGAAAAACCGCGCGCGTATTTTTTCCGTTGCGCGAAATTTCCGATTACGCGCTCACGCTGCGCGCGTTGCCGTTTAATTTTGCCGGCGCGGCACAACAGACGATGGAGATCGTGGCGAATGGGCAAGCGCTTGGCAAGTTTGATTTGAAAGCGAGTTGGAGTGATTATTCCGTGACACTACCCGCACGGGTGTTGCATAGCGGGTTGAATGAGATTAATTTGAGTTTTGCGCGCTTGAATCGACCGCGCGATGTTTCGCCCGCGCAACGTGCGATCGGCAGAACCGGCGCAACGACGCCGGTAGACTTGCAGGTGCGCGCGGGGGGAGTTAGCATCGGTCAAAGTGAACGATCGCGAAAGCGCGCGGCAAACGCGTGGCTATAATCTCGCGGTCATTGACCCACGCACAAATGCCGTCTTGGAGTCGCGGGGGTTCAATACGATTGACGACCGCGTCGGCTCGCGCGCGTTGACCGCGTTCATCGAAAATATTCCGGCGGGCATGATTGTGATCGTCGCGTCGCAAGGCGCCGCGGCGGTCAACCTGGGCGACCGCGCGGCAAACGCGTTTCAGTTGCTGGGCGGCACAGGCGATCCGCGCGCACAGGCGTCGAAGGCATACGCGCTCATCGGCGTTAAAGGCGCGGCAGCCGGAACCGCGCTGGAATCATTTCAAGAAGGCGCGGCGTTCGCGTGGATCGGACGCAATCCGGATGATCGCACGCTCGCTGCCGCCGTCAGCGCGATCACGATTGAAAAGAAATGAAAGAATTTTTCAAATCGCGCGATGTGCGCATCGCCGCGCTGATCGCGTTGGCAACGCAGTTGCTTTACGTGCTGACGCTCGCGCCGGATATTGTGGATGGCGACGGCGGCGAATTTCAGTTCGCGGCATGGAATTTTTCTTTCGTGCATCCGACCGGCTATCCGTTATATCTGATTCTCGGCGGCTTGTTTCAACACTTGATATTTTGGATAGGCACGCCGGCGTATTGGCTTAATTTCTTCACGGCGTTGAGCGGCGCGCTCGCGGTCGGTTTGCTTTTTCTTGCCGTTACGATGCTCACGGATGCGCGCGGCGCGGCAATCCTCGCGGCGGCGGCGTTCGCGGTCTCGCGCGAATTTTGGCACGCTGCCGGCGCGGCGGAAGTTTATGCGCTCCACGCGTTTTTTGTCGCGGCGTTGATTTGGCTCGCGTTGCGTTGGCAAGCCAATCCAAACGTAGATCGCTTTGCCGGGTTTTGCTTTGCCTGTAGCTTCGCGTTGACGCATCATCGCACGATCATCTTGTGGTTGCCGGCGTTCGCGCTGTTTTTTGTTTTGGCGGCGCGCACCGGCGTAGGGACGCGCACAAGGCGCTATGCTACGACTGTGCCTCACGCATCGCGCGTCACGTACCACGTCTTACGCAACACTTTATTTCTCCTTATCCCGCTTCTGCTCTACCTCTACATTCCGCTCCGCGCGCCGGCATCGCCCTATGCGACGCTAACACTCGCGCCCGAACAACGGCTTGTGCTCTATGACAATTCAGTCAATGGATTCATGGATTACGTTTTGGGTCGCACCTTTCAAGCGGAATTGCGGTGGGATGCGGTGAGCGTGGCGCGGCTCGCAGCATTTCCGCAAATGCTCGCCGACCAATTCACTTTGATCGGCGTGGCTATCGGCGTGATTGGTTTGCTCGCGATGGTGTGGAGAAAAGATTGGACGCGCTTCGGCTTGCTCTTTCTGGGCGCGCTCGCGAATCTTGTCTTTGCCGCGGCGTATCACATCGGCGACATCGCGCCGTATTACATTCCAGTTTATCTCGTCTGGGCAATTTGGATTGGGGTGGGGCTGGAGGCGCTCTTTCAAGTGATTGGCTCGCTTGTCATGGATCACGCATCACGCAATACGAAATACGGGTTGCGTGTTGCGTATTGCGTCCTACTCGCTGCCACATTTTTCCTCCTCCCTTACTCCCAACTCGCCGCGAATTTTTCTTTCGCGGATCGCAGTAACGAAACGAACGCGCGCGGCAGTTGGCTGCGCTATCTCGACACGCCGGTGCCGCCGAATGCGATTCTGATCAGCAACGATCGCGATGAAATGACGCCGCTGTGGTACTTGCAATATGTCGAACAGCGCCGCCGCGATGTGACCGGCTTGTTTCCGCTCGTCACGCCAGCGCCTGAATACGCGAATGTCGGACGATTGATAGATCAGGTGATTGGGCTGGGGCGCAATGTTTATTTGATCAAGCCGATGCCGGGCATCGAGGCAAAATTCTGGATCGAAGCCGAAAATAAATTGTACCGCGTCGTCGGGCGCACGCGCGAGACGCCGCCGCAGAATCCAGTGGACGCGCGGCTTGCCGATTCCATGACGGTCACGGGCTACGACGTGATTCGTCAGTCCGATTTGCTGCGCGTGGCGGTGTATTGGCAAGCGCGCACAAAGCCAGATCAGAATTACACGGCGTTTGTCCAGCTATTCAACGAACGCGGCGAAAAAATCGCGCAAGCGGTTGACCATCCGGTCGGCGGCGAATTTTATCCGTCGCGTTTATGGGATGCCGGCGAAATTGTGCGGGATGAGCACGCTTTGATTTTGCCGGCAGGATTCGCTCCCGGCACCTATCGCCTGCGCGTGGGAATGTACAACAGCGCGGATCGCGAATTACTGGGCGCGCCGGTTGAGATTAGCGCGGTGCAGGTGAAATGAAGGACGCGAAAGGACGCGAAAGGTCGCGAAAGACGCGAAAGGTCGCGAAAGACGCGAAAGCGCGAAAGGACGCGAAAGATATCACTTGGTGTTCTTCGTGCCCTTTGTGGGTAATGATTTTGGGAGAGCGAAATGCCTGACCCTATAATCGCAAGCAAAGCGACAATCAAAAAAGTTTTCGACGACGCGGCGGCGCGCTATGATCGCGTCGGTCCGCGCCTATTCGAAATTGCCGGCGCGCGCTTGGTCGAGCTGATGGAGATGCCGGAAGGCGGGCGCGTGCTAGATGTCGCGACTGGCATCGGCGCGGTTCTTTTGCCGGCGGCAACGCGCGTCGGCGCGAAGGGACGCGTGATCGGGATTGATTTTTCGGAGGGGATGCTGCAAGCCGCGCGGGGCGAGACAGCCGCGCGCGGCATCGCGAATGTTGTCTTGCGGCAGATGGACGCCGAGCATCTCGATTTTCCGGACGATACGTTCGACGCGGTTGCCTGCGGGTTTGCGTTGTTTCTGATGCCGGCGATGGACAGCGCGTTGCGCGAAATGCAGCGCGTTACAAAACCGACGGGGCGGGTGGGGCTGACGCTGTGGGGCAAAGATCCGTTCGACCCGGCATGGAAAATTATCGCGGAGCAAGTGCGTACGTATGGAATGGAAGTCCGAATGCCGCATAAAGTCGCGTACGCGCCGGAGGAAATTCGCGGGATGATGACAGACGCTGGGCTGAGTGATATTGAAACGCGCGAGGAAAAATTGGACGCGCAATACGCGTCGGAAGAAGAATGGTGGGAGTTTCAGATGACGACGGGCGTGCGCGCCGCCATCGTGCAAATGGACGAAGCGACCCGGGCGCGCTTTAAAGAAGACTATTTCGCCAAGTTGCGCCCGCTGAAACGCGCGGACGGTTCGTTGCATTTTCCCGCGCCGGTGGTGTACGCGCTCGCGCGGAAAGAGTGAGGAACGCGAAAGGCGCGAAAGAATGCGAAAGAACGCGAAAGACGCGAAAAGGCGCGAAAGAACGCGAAAGACGCGAAAGACGCGAAAGAACGCGAAAGAACGCGAAAGAACGCGAAAGCGGTGAGATTATTACGGCGGTCGTAGCGGCGGTGGAGTAATATTGCGGGGCGGCTCGCCGGGATAGGAAAGCGACGCGCGCCAACTGACGTAGTGCTTCAATTGCTCGTACTGACTATTCCATGCGTCGCCGATGTCGTTGGGCTTGCATGCCGGGACATAAACTTGCAATTCGAATTGATACGCGTCTGGTTCAGTGGTGGCTGGACCCATCGCGATATGCCGCGCTTCGTGAACGAGGACCGTCGCCGCGACAAAAGTCCGCATCGAATCTTTGTAATGAGTTGGATCGTTGACCGATCCGCTGGACGGCAAATACACAATCGAACTGCCGGTGAAAACATAACCGGTTGCGTTTCGAAATTCGCGCCCGCGTTGAACTTCGCTGACGTGCGTCCGCACATAAGTGAACAAGTGGGGCGCGCACGCTTTGAGCAGATTGAGCCCGTCCTGAATCATGCGGCGTTCTTCGGAATTGAGATCACTGCCGATCAAAATCTCGCCACTCGCGCGCGTCGGCGTGCGCGTGGGATTTGATGTCGGGGTTGACAGGCGCGCGCGAGTTGGAACTAGAGTTTGCGATGATAGAGGCGTTAGCGTCGCGATCGGTGTCGGCGTTTCCGTGGATGCGGGGAATGGCGTCGCGGCAATTTCAATATCGGCGTTGACGCACGCGGTGATCAATTGCGCGAAGAGCAATATGCCGGCGAGTCTCACGAATCGATTCTAACATAATCGCCGCGCCGGTTCAACTCCAAAACCAACCGCAGACCCTGGCACTTGCGTTCCCGCCAGGGCAAGTGGAACGCAGAGGAAAAAAATTTCTCTGCTTGCCTTCGGCAGTCTGCGATGATTTATGAGTAATCACCGCGGCGGTTGTCCGGCACGGAAAAATCAACGCAGAGCCAAAATAGCGCGGCTTTTGACGCGCCGGTCGGTCGGTGTATAATCGAAACGAGCGGAAGGGGAAAAAATTTCCGAAGGAGGAAGTGTCACTGTGGACTTTCGATTGACCCCGCAGCAAGAACTTTTTAGGCGCACCGTGCGCGAATTCGCGGAAAAGAACGTCGCGCCGCGTTCGCGTGAGATCGATCAAAAAGCGCAAGGTATTCC
>JACQGS010000067.1 GCA_016199405.1 Chloroflexota bacterium
CGCCGGAACGTCTTTACGCGCCGGAACGTCTCTACGCGCCGGAACGTCTTTACGCGCCGGAACGTCTCTACCTGCGCGATAAAAAGGTTTTCGCGCCGGATGGTCGGTTTGTGACATTGGAGCAAGTCGCGCTTGATTCATTGCATCACACCGATCAGCATCAGATTATGGCGGTCGCATCGTACGTCTCGCCGAAATCGCCGCCGCCGTTTGCCGCGCAATTCGCGCAGGTGCTGGTGGATACAGAGACCGGGCAGATCACGGTTGAAAAATTAGTGATGGTGGTCGACAGCGGCGTGATCGTGAATCCGGCGACGGCATCCGGGCAGATCGAGGGCGGGATGACGCAGGCGTTGGGGTATGCCGTGTGCGAGGAAATGTTGTATGATGAAAGAGGAAATTCAGATATTAAGAGATTGGGAGATTACAAAATATTCGCGGCGGACGAGATGCCGGAACTGCAAACGATTTTCGTCGAGACGTTCGAGCCGTCGCATCCGTTCGGCTTGAAAGCCGTCGCAGAAATTCCGTTGGACGGCGTCGCGCCGGCGGTGGCGAACGCGGTGTACGACGCGATCGGCGTGTGGATGAACGAGATTCCGATGACGCCGGAAAGAGTGTGGAAGCAGATGACAGAGGCGACAAAATCATGAAAGGAATAAATAGAGAGCGGAACGAAAAAAATGGACGCATCTCTCGACGAACAATAAAAAAAGTGGCGAAACGCATCGCGGAAAAATTTGACCCCGAGCGCATAATCCTCTTTGGCTCGTATGCGTATGGCAAGCCGCATTCCTATAGCGATGTCGATTTGCTTGTCGTCATGGAAACTACAGAACGTCCGCTGGCGAAACAACTTGAAATCTCCCGCCATCTCTCTCCGCATCCATTTGGAATGGATATACTTGTTCGTGCTCCGAAGCAAATCAAAGAGCGCATCGCAATGGGTGACTATTTCTTGCGCGAGATAACCACCAAGGGCAAGGTGCTGTATGAACACCGTCGTCGCCGAGTGGCTTGAAAAGCCAAAGGGGATTATCATAGCGCGCAACGTGAACTGCGAGCACGCCGCGAGCCCAACTATGACGCGGCTTGTTTCCATTCACAACAATGCGCTGAGAAGTACTTGAAGGCGTTCCTTATCGCGCAACGCGTTGAGCCGCCGCGCACGCACAATCTGATTGAACTCCTTCGCCTTTGTCTCAAACGCGATGGGACGTTTGAAATGATCCGGCCGGCTTTCGAGTCGCTGAATCTGTACGCGGCTGTGATTCGCTACCCTGGGGTGGTGTCCGCAAACAAGGATGATGTGCGTGGCGCCGTCCAAGCGATGAAGCAATTGCGGGAATTTGTCCGAGGCAAGTTTTAGAAAAAAGGTGATCATGCCATGAACGAAAATATTTCCGACCCTGAACCAAACAATATCGAGGCGGCATCGCCAAGCGCGCCGCCACCACCGCCTGCGAAAACCGCAAAGCACGCGCTCTTTTTGCCCAAAGGCGCGCTAATCGCGTTCCGAAAAAGCGGTCCCGCCGGCGCGATTGAATTCTTTCTCTACCCGGACGGGCGCATCAGTTTCAACGTTCCCGATGTTTCCAAAAAAGCGTACGCGCACCCGGCGCGCAAACTGAACGACGCGCAGATCAATCGCCTGCGGCATCTGCTCGACCAGGTGAATTTCTACCGCGCGCCGGCAACGCAAGGCAATGCGAGCGCCGATGGAGTCGCGTACGAAATTTCTGCGCGCGGCGGAAGCAAATCGAACGCGATTGAATTGTTCGACGGAAGCATTCCCGACGCGCTCAAGCCGTTGGTTGAGCAGTTAAACGCGTTGATGCCGCAAGGGTAAGGAGGTTGGAATGGTAATTGAGATGAGGCATGTGGCTCAAGAATTGGCGATGAGCGAAGAAGATGTCGCGCGAGAGGCGTTGCGCGCATTGCTCCGCACCAAGATTCATGCGTTTGATGCTGAACGGCGAGCGCGGTGCGCCAAGTTTGGGGCAAGCTCTCTAACAGAAATGGACGCGCTCATTCGCGCGGGGAAAGTGGAAGAGGACGCGATACTGGATGATTTTCAGAACGTGGACTATCTCACCAACCGTATCGCGCGCCTGCAAAAACTGCTCGGAGAACTCTGATGCCCAGCTTGGAACAACTCGCCTCGATTGACGAACAGGAATTTCCAGATATAGTCGAATCAACCAGTATTATTCGTGACAAGTTGCGCGTGGTGCTGATTGATGAGTCGTTTATTGATTTCTGGTGGTCGAGCGAGATTGACGGACGATTTGCTTGCCATTGGGAACGGACGCATGTGGACGGCAAGCATTTCCGTCACAACAACATGCCACATGCGAAATGGAAGTCGGTGAAGACATTCCCAAAACACTTCCACGACGGCGATACAGGCGAGGTGATCGAGAGTTTTCTGTCCGAAGATCCTGAAGGAGCAGTTCGCGAGTTCCTCGGGTATGCGCGAGGCAAGTTGGGCGGATGAGAAGATGAAGGTCAACTCCCTCCGCATCTCCCCCACCCGCCTCCGCGCGGATTTTGACGCGCTCGCGCAGATCGGCGCGACCCCACCCCTTCTCTCCTCCTCTATTAGGGGAGGGGCAGGGGGAGAGGTCGGCGTGCATCGCCCGACGTTCAGCGAAGCGCATCTGTCCGCGCGCAAATGGTTCCGCGAGCAAATCGAAAAAGCTGGGCTGGAATTTCGCGTGGACGGCGCAGGAAATCATTCTGCATTCTTGCATTGTACGACGCAATCTCCAATCTCGAACTCTCCTCCTCGGCTCGCATCTCGATTCCGTGCTAAACGGCGGACGCTTTGACGGCGCGCTCGGCGTGCTTGCCGCGCTCGAAGTCCTGCGCGTTGTGAAAGAAAATAATCTTTCGCTCACAATGAATCTCGAAGCGATTGATTTCACAGACGAGGAAGGCACGCTCGTTGGCTTGCTCGGCAGCGCGGCAATTGCCGGCAAAATAAAGCCGGAGCATTTGCAAAATCCGCGCGGCGGACGCGCCGCGCTCGAAGAAGGAATGCAGCGCGCCGGCGTCAGCGCTGAAAGCATTTTGCGCGCGGCGCGTCCGCGCGAATCGCTCGGCGGTTATTTGGAGTTGCATATCGAGCAAGGGCAGCGGCTGGAACGCGCGGGCGTGAATATCGGCATCGTGACCGACATCGTCGGCATTGGCTCGTATCGGCTGACCTTTATTGGACGCGCGGATCACGCCGGCACGACGACGATGCAAGACCGGCTCGACGCGGCACAGGGCGCGAGCGCGTTCACTGGAGCGATTAGAGATTTAGTGATTGAGAGATTTCTGAATTGTGTTGCGAATGTGGGCAAAATGGAGTTCGAGCCGGGCGCGTTTAATATCGTACCCGCGCGGGTGACGGCCTCGCTCGAGTTTCGCGCGCCGAACGCGGCTGAGTTCACGCGGCTCGAAGCGGCTTTGCTCGATTGTGCGGAATTGCAATCGAAGCGATTTGGATTAGGATTGGAGAAAGAATTTCTCGGCAAGCATTCGCCGTCGCCGATGAGCGAAGGCGTGCAGAAAACATTCGTGGACGCGTGCGACGCGCTGGGGTTATCGCGGATGGATTTGGTTTCCGGCGCGGGGCACGACGCGCAGTCGCTCGCCTCGCTTTGTCCGGTCGGAATGATTTTTGTGCCGTCGGTCGACGGCGCGAGTCATTCGCCGCGCGAATTTACAAAATGGGGAGATTGTGTGAACGGCGCGAATCTATTATTGCAGGCGGCAATCAAGATGTCCGGTTGAGTTTGCTTGGTTCAGCGCTCTATCGGGTAATCGGGTTCGTTCGTCGACGTCGACGAAACCGGCGCGGCTAAAATTTTGCCGCGCTATAAACGATGAAAAGGAGAACCACCATGAAGTTCAACAACCTCGGAATGCTCTTGCTCGCGATCTACCTGATTTTGGTGGGCGTGAGCGCGTTCATTTCGCTAGGATCTCTGAGTATCGTGATCGCCATTCTCGCGCTCGTTGCGGGCATTCTGCTTTTGATCGGCAAGTAAGCAGCCGGAACGCCCGCGCGGACAATCCGGTCGCGCGTGGGACCGATAGAGCGCTGAACCAAACAATACAGGCAAAACAGTTTGAAAGAATTTTCCAATGTCCATCTCACAAATCCCACTCGATAACGGCGCGATCAAACCCATCGCAACCACGGCGGTGCGCCCGCGCGCCGGTCGCGGCACGATCTGGCTCGACGTGAGCGCGCCCAGCGATGAGGATCTCGCGTGGCTCGTACGTGAGTACAAGTTCCACCCGCTCGCGATCGAAGATTGTAAGAATTTCAACCAGCGCGCCAAAGTGGAAGACTATAGCAATTACTTGTTCCTCTCATTTACAACCTCCACGCTCGCCAACGGCGAACTCGTCGTGCAAGAAATGGAAGCGTTCCTCGGACCAAACTACCTGATCACCGTCCATCGCGAACCGTTGCCCGCGCTCGACGCCGCGCGCAAGTATGCCACGAACAAAACGCGCGCCGATTTTCTCCTGTACCTTTTCGCTGATCACATGACCGACGCGTATTTCCCGCTGCTCGACGAAATTGATGACGAGATTGACACGCTCGAAGATCAGATTCTCGAAAATCCGACGCGCGAAACGCTCCAGCGCATCTTTACGCTCAAACAACAATTGATCCATCTGCGCAAAGTGACGGGACCGATGCGCGAGGTGATGAACCGCCTCGCCGGCACACGCGATCCGATGATCGACGCGCGCACCGCGCTCTACTTTCGCGATGTCTACGATCATCTCACGCGCATCTACGAACTGATCGAGACCTCGCGCGACTTGCTCGGCAACGCGCTCGACGCGTATCTTTCGACCGTGTCGAATCGGCTGAACGAAGTGATGAAGCGGCTGACGCTCTTCACGACCGTCTTTATGCCGATCTCTTTTCTCGTCGGATTCGCCGGCATCAATTTTCAACAAATGCCGTTTGACAATCCGACCGCGTTCAGTATTCTGCTGGCGACGCTCGTGATTTTTCCCAGCGCAATGCTGATCTGGTTCGTGCGGAGCAAGTGGGTGTGAAGCCAAAGTGCAAAGTGGAAAGTCAAAAGCCAAAAGCGAAAAGCAAATTCCTGCTTTTGCCTTTTAGCTTTGCGCTTTTAGCTTGAAATATGTGGCAAACCTACCTTCAACCGCGCACCATTGACGAAACGCTTGATCTGCTCGCGCAGTACGCGCCCGACGCGCGCATCATCAACGGCGGCACGGATTTGCTGATCGAGATCGAGCGAAAAGTCCGCGCGCCCCAAGTGCTGATCGACGTGAGCCGCGTGCCCGGTCTCGACGAAATTCGTCTTGAAGACGGCGTGTTTCATCTCGGCGCCGGCGTCACGCACAATCAAGTGGTCGGAGACGCGCGGTTACGCGCGCACGCGTATCCGCTGGTGCGTGCGTGCTGGGAAATCGGCGCGCCGCAGATTCGCAATCGGGGCACGCTCGCCGGCAATCTCATTACCGCGTCGCCGGCGAACGACACGATCCCGCCGCTGTGGGCAATGGGCGCGGAGGTGACGCTGAAAAGCAAAGCGCGCGGCGAGCGCACGATCGATTGCGCGGAATTTTTCCGCGGCGTCCGAAAAACCGCGCTCGAACCGGACGAGATGCTCACCGAAATTTCCTTTCCCGGGCTCAAGTCCAATGAAGCCGGTACGTTTATCAAACTCGGTTTGCGACGCGCGCAAGCAATCTCGGTCGTCAACGTCGCGGCTGTCGTTGGTCTTAAATCCGAAATCCGAAATCCGAACTCCGAAATCGCAAGCGCGTGGCTTAACCTTTGCACCGTCAGCGTTTTTCCAACGAGAAATTTTTTC